>NZ_ASZT02000002.1:0-86308 GCF_001006065.1 Sphingobacterium sp. IITKGP-BTPF85 | reverse complement strand
CTTTATTTTTATAATTATATTCACACTTAAAAAGTCATTTTTTCGACTTCTTCAGCTGTTTCAATCACTTTTGCGGCTAATTCAGCTTTAAAAGCGATGATATTTTTTTCGATTTCTTTATCTTGTGTTCCTATTATCTGTGCGGCAAGGATACCTGCATTTTTCGCTGCATTCAATGCCACTGTCGCTACAGGAATACCATTTGGCATCTGTAAGATCGATAATACAGAATCCCATCCATCAATTGAATTAGATGACTTTACCGGAACGCCGATAACAGGCAGATGCGTAATTGATGCTACCATACCTGGTAAATGTGCTGCTCCACCTGCACCAGCAATAATAACTTTCAAACCTCTTTTCGCCGCATCTTGCGCATAATCAAACATTCGTTGCGGCGTACGATGTGCGGAAACAATCGTTACTTCGAAAGGAACTCCCAATGTTTTTAATACATCTACTGCATCTTGCATTACAGGTAAGTCTGATTTACTTCCCATAATAATTCCAACTAAAACCTGGTTCAATGTTGACATATATTTTTAAGCTTTTACTTTTAAAATTTCTTGTACTTTTCTAGCATTACTGATGGCTAATTCACGGTCGTCATTGATAATACACACGTGTCCCATTTTACGGAAAGGTTTAGTGAATTTTTTGCCATACAAGTGTACATATACACCTTCCATAGCCAGAATCTCTTCTACACCCTCGTATTTTGCTAATCCTTCATAACCTTCTTCACCAAGAAGATTTATCATCACTGCATTAGTTCGACAACGTGTATCGCCTAATGGCAAATTAAAGATCGCTCTCAAATGTTGTGCAAATTGAGAAACATAGTTCCCTTCTATTGTTTGATGACCACTGTTATGTGTACGTGGCGCAAGTTCATTGACTAATATCTCACCGTCTTTTGTTAAGAACATCTCAACAGCTAGAAGTCCGACAATCTGTAAATCATTGGCAATCTTCTTCGCTAATTCTTCTGCTCGTTGCTGAATATCGAAACCATATGTTGAAGGTGCTATTAAAAACTCCACAAGGTTAGCTTCAGGATTAAACTCCATTTCTACCATTGGAAAAGTTGCAACATCACCATCATCATTTCGTGCGACTATAACAGCTATTTCTTTTTCGAAATCAACCATTCTTCAATTAAAGAGGGTTCATCAAAAGCAGTTTCTAAATCATCAACTGTGTTTATCTTCTTCACTCCCTTACCATCATAACCATCTTTACGCAGTTTTTGAATATAAGGAATAGTCAAATTTGTATTTTTAAGATTCTCTTTGGTAGAGATCAGCTGAAATGCCGAAGTTGGAATATCATTTTGTTTAAAAAACTGCTTTTGCAATCCTTTATCTTGTATAAGACGAATGATACGCGATTGTGGATAGACAAGTACACCTTCTTCTTCCAATTTTTCTAAGGCATCCACATTTACCTTTTCGATCTCAATGGTAATCATATCAAGATCTTTTCCAAAATTGTATACAGTTTCAAAATCGCTCAGAGAGCCACATTCAAAACGATTGCATAATTTACGGCAAGGAGCATTCTTATCTGGATCAAGAATGTGAACATTAACGTTATAATTAATGGCCTCTTGAATCAACATACGGCCCAATTGACCACCGCCAAGAACACCTAATTGCAAATCACCATAAAAATCTTTTCCCATGTCTATTTTTCTATTTCTATTCTATTAAGCTTTTTGGTTAAACAACTGTTCTCCCAATAAACTTTCTTTTTCAATTTTCTTTTGTAGTTCTAAAAATGCACCAATCAATGCTTCTGGTCTCGGAGGACAGCCTTGCACATATACATCCACCGGTATAACGCGATCAACTCCCTTTACAACATGATATCCATGTTGCCAATATGGCCCTCCACAATTTGAACATGATCCCATCGAAATCACATATTTTGGTTCTGGCATCTGTTCATATAGCTTCCGAATACGATCGGCCATTTTAAAGGTTACCGTCCCTGCTATAATCATCACATCCGACTGTCTAGGTGAAGGACGAGGAAAAACCCCTAATCGATCGAGATCATAATTAGCAGCCATGGCTCCCATCATCTCGATGGCACAGCAGGCTATACCAAAACTAATCGGCCACATCGATGATAGTCTTGCCCAATTCAGGAGATCGTCCAATTTGGCTACAATAACACCATTATTCTGTATTTGACTTTCTAAACTCATGATGTTGCTCCTGGTTTTTTGAATCTGGATTTAAAAGCTATTTTTGGGGCTACAGGCATTTCTTCATTAGCTTTTTCTGCAGTTGCTTTATCGTCTAACTGCACTGTATACGCCTTAAGGGATAAGTTGCTTGATTAAGGCCATCATAAGCAGTACTTGGAATACTGACATTGACCTTTGGTCGTTGATGTATCGGCTTTACCCATTCGAGATCGCCCTTTACCCACACAAAAATCAACCCTATAATAAGTATACCTACAAACAATGCCATTTCAATCAGAGTAAACCACCCCCATCTTCCATCGGCGGCAATGTATTCGGCCTGTCCAAATACAGTAGCCCAAGGAAATATGAAAATGAGCTCTACATCAAAAAGTAAAAATATAAGTGCAATAACATAAAATCTTGGGTTAAATTGAACCACGAAGAGCCTACTGCGTCTTCACCACATTCATAAGTACTTAATTTTTGAGGAGTAGGTTTATTTACAGAAAGCATTCTTCCTGCCATAATTGTCATCGCAACTAAAAATATGCCTACCAAAATTATGATAAGTATCTTTCCGTATTCCGATAATTGCCCGGGGTCATCCATTGTTTTACAAAGTTAAAAAATAATTCTATTACAATCAGAACTAAGTCTAAAATACAAAAAAATAAATACGAATTGTCAAAAGATACCAGAGAATCCATGCCCTTATAGCTCATTTATTTCATCTTTGATAACTCTATGACAATGGGCCAGCTGCGACGCCCCATTTACAATCGAACTGGCATTTTTATATCTCTAAAAAAATACCCTAAAAATTATGCATTTTTAGGGTATTCAAGGATATAAAAAATAATTTCTATCTTATTTCCCTGGCATTTTAGGCATGCTTTTCATTAATTTCGCTGCCATTGCCGGGTTTGACATCTGTTTCATCACTTTTCGCATATCGCCAAACTGCTTCATTAACTTATTCACTTCATTGATATCCGTACCTGAACCTTTGGCAATACGAGAACGTCTTTTTTGATCGATCGCATCTGGATTTTCTCTTTCAAATGGAGTCATTGAATCAATAATTGCTTCAATTGGCTTGAATGCATTATCATCTACTTCAATATCTTTCATAGCTTTACCGACTCCAGGAATCATACCCATCAAATCTTTCATGTTACCCATTTTTTTGATTTGCTGAATCTGCGATTTAAAATCGTTGAAGTCAAATTTATTTTTGCGAATTTTCTTTTGAAGCTCTGCGGCTTCTTTTTCATCAAATTGTTGTTGTGCTCTTTCTACTAAAGAGACAACGTCACCCATACCCAAAATACGGGAAGCCATACGATCCGGATAAAACACATCTAATGCATCCATCTTCTCGCCTGTACCGATAAATTTGATTGGTTTGTTTACAACAGATTTAATTGATAATGCGGCACCACCACGAGTATCCCCATCTAGTTTTGTTAATACTACACCTGTAAAATCCAAACGGTCATTGAATGTTTTAGCTGTATTCACAGCATCTTGACCAGTCATCGAATCTACAACAAAGAGAATTTCATGCGGTTGAGTAGCTTCTTTTACGGCAGTAATCTCCACCATTAAAGGCTCATCAATAGCCAAACGACCTGCAGTATCAATGATCACTACATTATGTCCACTTCTTTTTGCCTCCTCTACTCCTGCTTTTGCAATAGCGATTGGATCTGTAGAATTACGGTCTACATAAACCGGAACACCTACTTGTCCTGCCAATACTTCCAATTGGTCAATTGCCGCAGGACGATACACATCACCAGCTACTAATAAAGGCTTTTTACCTTTTTTATCTTTTAAGTATAAAGCTAATTTCCCTGAGAATGTTGTTTTACCAGCACCATTTAATCCGGCGATTAATATAACAGTCGGATTTTAGAAGCTTCTAATTCAGTAACAGAGCCTCCCATTAACGCTGTCAACTCATCATTCATGATTTTGGTCAACAATTGGCCGGGTGAGATACTTGTTAATACATTTTCACCTAACGCTTTTTGTTTAACATCATCTGTAAATGTCTTTGCAGTTTTATAATTCACATCGGCATCTAATAATGCCTTACGAATTTCTTTCATCGTTTCTGCAACGTTGATCTCGGTAATACTACCTTGGCCTTTTAAAACCTTAAAGGCTCTATCTAATTTATCCTGTAAGTTCTGAAACATGATAATTGTAAGTCTATGCTATTATAAAAAGCAAAGTTAAAAAAATAGTCGGAAGCTGAAGCATATAGAATTCAATTCCAAGGATTAATACATAAAAAAAGCGAACATTTATAAAAACATTCGCTTTTTTGTGCTTTTAAGTTTCCTTAAAGCCCTTAGTCTCTTCTTCCAAATAGTAGGGAAGCATAATATAATAGGGTAACCAAAGCACTTAATGCCGCTACTACATATGTCATTGCAGCCCATTTTAATGCATCTTTCACACCTTCATCTTCTGTCGAACTGTAAGTAACACCATTATTGCTTAACCAGGCTTTCGCGCGATTGATGCATCAAATTCTACCGGAAGCGTCACGAAACTAAAAATTGTTGTAATTGCTAATGCTGCAACTCCTATTGCTAGAACAATATAGTTCTGTGAAAAGGCCATCAATATAACACCCAACATCAAAACCCAAGATGTCAATTTTGAAGCGAAGCTCACCATGGGTACCATGGCAGATCTAAATCCTAACCATTTATATGCCGTAGCATGTTGCACAGCATGACCACATTCGTGAGCAGAAACTGCCGCTGCAGCAATACTCCTTCCACTGTAAACTTCAGGGCTTAGATTTACTGTTTTATCTGCTGGATTATAGTGGTCACCTAAACGATCAGGGATCGAAACGACCTTCACATCATAAATACCATTATCATAAAGCATTTTTTGTGCAATCTCTGCCCCTGTCAATCCACTCGTTAAAGGAATTTCAGAATATTTTTTAAACTTATTTTTAAATCGGGTTTGAACGATCAGGCTTATAACCATGATCCCTATAAATAAAATCCAATACATAATATTTTCTTTTTTGTTTTAGTAGTTACTTATCAAAATACATTCCACCTTGTCATAACAGACAAATTTCACATACTAATGTACTAAAATCATTCATTAATACATAAAAGAACAATAAGTGAAACGAAAATATGACATTATTACATAGAAAGTCAAAAAACAAAAGGGATGCCCTCATCGGTTCATCCCTTTTAAATAGTATTATATTGTGTGATACTAACCGATCTGCAACATCAAACTTTGGCCTTCGATCATCTTACGAAGGTTGGCTAATGCATACCGCATACGTCCCAATGCAGTATTGATACTCACTTCAGTGATATCAGCTATATCTTTAAAGCTCATATCGCAAAAATGTCTCATAATCAATACCTCTTTTGATCATCAGGAAGTTTTTGAATCATTCTCTTCAAATCGATATCACGCTGTTCTCTTAACATTTTTGATTCCACATTTTCATCACTGAAATCCAATACATCGAAAATATCAAAACCTTCGGTATTGACAATACTCGGAGCTCTTTTCTCTTTTCTAAAATGATCGATAATCATATTATGGGCAATGCGCATAACCCAGGGCAAGAATTTACCCTCGTCATTATATTTCCCTCCTTTTAATGTATTGATTACTTTTATAAAAGTTTCCTGAAAAATATCTTCTGCAAGATATTCATCTTTTACTTTCATATAAATGGATGTGTATATTTTTGATTTATAACGTTCTAACAAAGCTGCTAACGCTGTTTCTTTACCATCTAAATATATATGGATTAATTCTTGATCCGTCTTTTTATTTAAAATACTCATACTTCACCTATTTTTAGCAGTTACCAAATTAATTTTAATTACAACCTGTTTAAAAAGTAGATGTCTGTCGTATAGTATTTCGTTTATATAGTGATCAATTTTCGTATACTCAAAACAAGAGAAAATTATCGAGTAATCAAATTATTACAATGGAATTTAAGACTTTTTAACATTTGAACAGAAAAAGTGCCCTGATTTTAAATCAAGGGCACTTTTTATACTGTGATATGTTAACGTACTTCTTACTTATAAAGAGGGAAACCTGCCATCATCTCTTTTACCTTAGCGTGGATTTTAGCAAGTTCTGATTCGTTTGATGCATTTACGATAGCTGCATCAATTAATTCACCGATTTGTACAATCTCAGTTTCCTTGATACCGCGAGTTGTAATGGCTGCTGTACCAAAACGAACACCTGAAGTAACAAAAGGAGAACGAGAATCAAAAGGAACCATATTTTTGTTAGTTGTGATACCCGCTTTTCCTAAAACTGCCTCTGCTTCTTTACCAGAAATATCTTTATTACGTAAGTCAACCAACATTAAATGATTGTCTGTACCGCCAGAAATAATTTTGTAATCTCTTTCTACGAAGAACTGTGCTAAAGCCGCTGCGTTTTTCTTTACTTGAACAATATACTCCATATATTCGTCAGAAAGAGCTTCACCGTAAGCAATAGCTTTAGCAGCAATAGTATGCTCCAAAGGTCCACCTTGTGTACCTGGGAATACTGCTAAATCTAACAACTGTGTAATAGTTCTTGTTTCTCCTTTTGGTGTTTTTGCACCCCAAGTGTTTTCGAAATCTTTACCTACCATGATCATACCGCCACGTGGTCCACGAAGTGTTTTATGGGTAGTAGTTGTTACGATATGACAATGTGGAAGTGGATCATTCAACAATCCTCTTGCGATAAGTCCTGCTGGGTGAGAAATATCCGCTAAAACCAAAGCTCCAATTTCATCAGCAACTTACGGATACGCGCATAATCCCAATCACGAGAATAAGCAGAAGCACCACAAATAATCATTTTTGGTTTTTCACGAAGTGCTGTTTCTTCTAATTGCTCATAGTCAATTAGTCCTGTATCTTCTTTTACACCATAAAACAAAGGTTGGTAAATTTTACCTGAAAGATTAGCTGGAGAACCGTGTGTTAAGTGACCACCATGCGATAAATCAAGACCTAGAATTTTATCACCTGGTTTAATTGTTGCTAAAAAACTGCTGCGTTGGCCTGTGCTCCTGAATGTGGTTGTACGTTTACCCATTCTGCACCGAATAATTGCTTAGCACGGTTGATGGCAATAGTCTCAATTTCATCGACTACCTCACAACCTCCATAGTAACGTTTTCCCGGTAAGCCTTCAGCATATTTATTTGTCAAAACTGAACCTGCAGCTTCCATAACTTGTTTTGAAACGAAGTTTTCTGATGCGATTAATTCGATACCCTCCTCTTGGCGTTTCAGCTCATCAGCTATCAAATTGAAAATGGCTTGATCTCTTTCCATTGTTTTAATCTAGTGTAAAATATGAATATTATGATTTTAGTCTACAAATATAGTATAATACTTAAAAAAGGCCTCAAAAAACAGGCTTTATTATTACGAAATTTCACAAAAACCCCTTATTTATTAAAATTCATTAAAATGAAAAATTCAAATATCTCCTGATTCTTTCCTACATATGATGCACATAAAATCAATAAAAGAAAGTTGCTCATCCACAAATAAATATCAATATCAGGAATCCCATGACGATCAAATTGATGTTAATACATATTACTTTGTAACATGTTACGAACCGACCGATGTCCGATATTGGCAATCAATGTGTTTAATCAATGTCATAAATTAGAAGCAGTCCTATTTTCTATTAAAATTATGTAATTTTGTTTAAGTTGGTTAAAATATTATCACGATGAGTACAGAGACTATAACAGAAAAAGCTCCCTTGACATTAACTGAAGGAGCGATAAAGGAACTAAAAAAACTGAAGGATCAACAAGAAATTTCAGATGATTTTGGATTACGTATTGGTGTTGAAGGTGGCGGTTGTTCTGGGATGAGCTATATTTTAGGATTCGACCAGAAAAAAGAAGGTGATAGCGAATACAGTATTTCGGGAATTAGGGTATTTATGAACAAAGCACATGGTTTATATTTAGCTGGGATGGAAGTTGATTTTAGAAACGGTTTAGATGCACGTGGTTTTACCTTCAACAATCCAAATGCTTCCAGCACTTGTGGTTGCGGAAGTTCTTTCTCTGCATAAAGAATTAAAAATATACAGACAAAGCCCAATATTCAGTGAATATTGGGCTTTTTTTATTTATGAATCCTATTGATATGATCACTCCTTCAAGTTGAAATATCACTTTTTAGATTGATTATGCTATACAACCTGATGTTAAAGGTTGTATTTACCTTAAAAGGGTTGTTTTTTAGCTTTTACCTTTCAGCTTAATTGATTAAATTAGCGACCTTTAGAAAAAGAATACGAGACACTGATGTATAAAGAATATAAGCAGCTTAATTTGCCGGAAATAGGCAAAGAAATATTGACCCGTTGGGAACAGGAAAAAATATTCGAAAAAAGTATCACAAACCGTCCAGGAAATAAAACGTACACCTTCTATGAAGGTCCTCCTTCTGCCAACGGTATGCCTGGTATTCACCATGTAATGGGGCGTGCAATCAAAGATATCTTCTGTCGTTATAAAACTTTAAAAGGATTTCAAGTAAAACGTAAGGGCGGATGGGATACGCACGGCCTTCCAATTGAACTTGCTGTTGAAAAAAAACTTGGCATTACTAAAGAAGATATTGGTAAGAAAATATCTGTTGAAGAGTACAATGATGCCTGCCGTACAGAGGTAATGAAATACACTGATGTATGGAATGATTTAACTATAAAAATGGGGTATTGGGTAGATCTTGAAAACCCTTATATTACCTATGAAAATGAATATATTGAAACACTTTGGTACATCTTAAAAGAATTTTATAAAAAGGGTCTTTTATACAAAGGGTATACCATACAGCCTTATTCACCTGCGGCAGGAACAGGATTGAGCTCACATGAACTAAATCAACCTGGTACTTACAAAGATGTAAAGGATACGACAATTGTCGCACAATTTAGATTAATCAAAAATCAATTGCATCCAGCAATTGCCACTTTAGTGGAAGATGACTCTGAAGATGTAGCTTTCATTGCTTGGACAACTACGCCTTGGACATTACCTTCCAACACGGCACTGGTCGTTGGTAAAAAAATAAACTATGTAAAAATTAAAACTTTTAATCAATATACAGGGACACCGGTTTCCGTTATATTGGCTAAAGATTTAATCCCTAAACATTTCAAAACTGAAGGAAAAGACGCATCGTTTCAAGATTATAATTTAGGTGATAAGGTTATTCCTTGGGAAGTCGCGGCAACTTTTACGGGCGAAGAGCTTGTTGGTTTACGCTATGAGCAGTTGATGCCTTATATCACGTCAGATGAACTACAGGAAAAAGCTTTCCGTGTAATCCCTGGAGATTTTGTAACCACAGAAGATGGTACAGGTATCGTGCATGCTGCACCAACATACGGCGCAGATGACTTTAGAGTAGCTAAAGAGCAAGGTGTACCGGGAATCTTGATCAAAGATGAAAATGGCAAAGAGGTACCTACTGTGGATCGTACAGGTCGATTTGTTAAGGAAATCACTGACTTTGCAGGTCGTTTTGTTAAAGAGGAATATTATTCGGATGCTGAACGTGCCGATAAAGATTTCCGACCTACAGATGTGCTTATCGCCATAAAATTGAAAGAAGACAACAAAGCTTTTGATGTTAAAAAATACGAGCATACTTACCCACACTGCTGGCGTACAGACAAACCTGTTCTCTACTATCCTTTGGATAGCTGGTTTGTTAAATCGACCGCTGTTAAAAATGATTTAGTTGCACTAAATAAAACCATTAACTGGAAGCCTGAAGCGACTGGTACTGGACGCTTTGGTAATTGGTTGGAAAATCTAGTTGACTGGAATCTATCACGCTCACGTTACTGGGGGACTCCCCTACCTATCTGGCGCTCTGAAGATGAGAATGAAGAAATCTGCGTTGGTTCTATGCCTGAATTAAAGGCTTTATTGGAAGCATCTCTGGTTTCTGATGTATTATCTGAAAAAGAAAAAGAAACTAACAAAGCATATTTGGATAAATTCGGAACTGAAAAACTCGATCTGCATCGTCCTTATGTAGACGATATTGTATTTGTATCGGATGCGGGTCAAAAATTATTCCGTGAACCTGATTTAATCGATGTTTGGTTTGATTCTGGTGCTATGCCTTACGCACAGTGGGGTCTAGACTATGAAAAACTTGCAATAGGAGAAGCACTTCCATTTAAAGAAGGTTATAAAGAAGCATTTCCGGCAGACTTCATTGCGGAGGGAGTTGATCAGACACGTGCTGGTTCTTCACACTTCATGCAATCTCAACGATGTTACAAAAATCGGTTGCATTCAAAAATGTCATTTCGAATGGATTGGTTTTAGATAAAAATGGTAATAAAATGTCTAAACGCCTTGGTAATGGGATTGATCCATTTACCATGTTAGATAAATATAGTGCTGATGCAACACGTTGGTACATGATCAGCAATGCTTCACCATGGGATAATTTAAAGTTCAATGAAGAGGGGCTGGATGAGGTACGTCGTAAGTTTTTCGGAACTTTATATAATACTTATGCATTTTTTGCTCTGTACGCTAACATTGATAAATTTAGTTATAGTGAAGCGGATATTGCTTTAGAAAACCGTCCTGAAATAGACCGTTGGGTAATATCACTATTGAACAGTTTAATTAAAGAAGTCGATGAATTTTATGCGGACTTCGAGCCCACAAAAGCGGCACGTGCCATACAAATTTTGTTGACGAGCATTTAAGTAACTGGTACGTTCGTCTTTGCCGCCGTCGTTTCTGGAAGGGAGAATATTCTGAAGATAAGATCTCTGCTTACCAAACTTTATTTACTTGTTTGGATACGATAGCGAAATTGATGTCTCCTATCTCGCCTTTCTTTTCAGACCAGTTGTATCTAGATTTGAACAACGCTACGGGTAGGGAAACTTTTGAATCTGTGCATTTAGCAAATTTCCCGAATTATCAGGAAAAATTGATCGACAAGGATTTGGAGGAGCGTATGTCATTGGCTCAAGATATTTCATCCCTTACCTTATCACTGCGCAAAAAAGTAGGCATCAATGTACGACAACCGTTAAACAAAATCTTACTTCCGGTACTGGATAATAGCTTCCAAGAACGTGTAGAAAAGGTAAAAGATTTGATACTTTCCGAAACGAATATTAAAGATATTCAATTCATTACGGACACGACAGGTATCATCAAGAAAAAAATTAAACCGAACTTTAAAGCTCTTGGCTCGAAAGTTGGTAAAGACATGAAGTTAGTGTCTGCAAAAATCAATGCACTTTCTACAGAAGAGCTTGCAAAATTGGAAAGCGATGGTGAAATTTTATTAGCCGATACACCTTATACAATTCAATTGAGCGATGTAGAAATTATAGCAGAAGATGTTGCTGGCTGGCAGGTCGCTAATTTAGCTAAATTAACCGTAGCCCTGGATATCCATATTTCTGAGGAATTAAAACAAGAAGGATTGTCAAGAGAGTTGGTTAACCGTATCCAAAACCTAAGGAAAGACAAAGGTTTTGAGGTTACTGACCGTATCCGTGTTTTAGTTAGCAAAGATGCTGATATTGAGAGCGCAACGAATGAAAATTTATCTTATATTTGTACCGAAATTCTTGCGGATTCATTGAGTTTCGAAGAATCACTAACTACCGGAGATAGCATTGATATTGACGGAAAGGAATTGAATGTTTTAATCGAAAAAATTTAAATTATGGCAACTAATAACGAAAAGACACGCTATAGCGATTCAGAGCTACAAGAATTTAAAAGCATTATCTTAGAAAAACTAAGAATTGCAAAAGAGGAACTTGCTGCCTTAACAGCCTCTCTAAATAATAGTGATGCAAATGGTACGGATGATACTGCTGGTACTTATAAAACTTTGGAAGATGGTTCTGCCACTTTAGAAAAAGAACAAACGAATCAGTTAGCTGCTCGCCAACGAAAATTCATCGACAACTTAGATGCGGCTTTAGTTCGTATTGAGAACAAAACTTATGGTATTTGTAGAGAAACGGGAAAATTGATCCAAAAGGAAAGATTGAAAGCTGTTCCTCACACTACGTTAAGTATCGAAGCTAAAAATAAACAGTATTAATATTTTTTAAATACAAAAACATAATGGTCTTTACCAAAAGTAAAGACCATTTTTACAACTATGAAAGGCTATACTAAACCAGTAATTCTGATTATTCTCGTTCTTTTAATTGACCAGATATCAAAAATATGGGTCAAATTAAATATGACCATTGGTCAAAGTTATGAGGTGATTGGTAAATTTGTACAAATCCATTTTATAGAGAATAATGGAATGGCCTATGGAATGGAATTTGGTGGCGAATTTGGGAAACTGATGCTAACACTTTTTCGTATTATCGCTGTCGGAGCAATCGGCTATGGCCTGCATTACATGGTTAAAAAGAAATATAATCGCGGATTTATTCTCAATATTGCCTTAATCTTTGCAGGAGCACTTGGAAATATTATCGACTCTACTTTTTATGGTATGATCTTTAGTGAAAGCACCTGGTACGATAAAGCTTCATTATTTCCTGCAGATGGAGGATATGCAACGATTTTCCATGGAAAGGTCGTTGATATGCTCTATTTTCCACTGATTAATGGAACATTCCCATCTTGGCTCCCGATTTGGGGTGGTCAAGAATTTCTATTCTTTCGACCGGTATTCAATATTGCTGATTCTGCAATATCGGTGGGGGTTGTGCTGATTCTACTCTTCCAAAAGAAATATTTTAAAGAAGAGAAAGAAGAAAAAACAAGTATACATAGTGAAATCGTAGAAGATTAATAACGACTTCTAAAAAGTCTTGAATTTTCAAGGCTTTTTTTATGAACAACTACAAATGATAAAATTATATATTAAATGCATCCTTTTAACACTTTTCAGTGTTCTAAGTTTACAAGGAATTGCACAATACAGCAATCCTGAACTCGTAAAAAAACATATCAACTATCTCGCAAGTGATAAAATGAAAGGTCGCGGTACAGGAAGCAAAGAAGTATTCAAAGCGGCAGATTATATTGAAAAATATTTTAAAACACTTAAACTTCAACCGTTAGGTGAAAAAGGATTCAGACAATCGTTTGATGCTAAAGTATGGAAAGTTAAAGTGAGTGACAGCATTCGCAAAGCAGATAACATCATTGCATTTTTAGACAATGGCGCTCCACTTACTATTGTAATCGGGGCACATTATGACCATTTAGGAACTGGTCATCAAGGCAGCTCAAAAGACTCTCTCGGTGTTGGTAAAATACACAATGGAGCAGATGATAATGCTTCAGGCGTAGCGGTTTACTGGAATTAGCACGTTATTATAGTACGAATAATTTAAAGGAAAGTTATAATTTTCTTTTTATCGCATTTGGTGCTGAAGAGTTAGGATTAATCGGATCAAAATATTTTACCGAACACCCAACTTTGCCACTTGATAAAATAACAGGTATGTTAAACATGGATATGATCGGCAGGTTAAATCCTGAACAGGGTGTTGCTGTAATTGGATATGGAACAAGTAAAAAATGGCCGGAAATATTTAAGGGTATCACACCTAAAATTAAGTTTTATACAGGTCATGATGGTAATGGTGGTTCTGACCAGACCTCATTCTATAAGAAGAATATTCCAGTTCTATTTTTCCACACAGGAGGTCATCCTGATTATCATATGCCAACAGATGATCCAGAAAAAATCAACTATTCAGGACTTACTGGAATTATCGATTTCGAGGTAATGGTTATCAACAATATGTTAAAACAAAGTGAGAAACTCGAATTCCAATTCACAAATTAATGATGGTTACCAACAAAGTGTTAATAACTGGGTCAAATGGGTTTTTAGGACAAAAACTAATCGATCTACTTAGTAAAAACCTCAATTATGAAGTTTTTGCTATTTCCATGAATAAAAACGACAATCCGAATGTAGCGAATTATCATTTTCAACAATTGGATTTGATGAATTCGGACCTTTTAAACACCTATCTGTCAGAAGTTAAACCAAATTACATCATTCACACTGCTGCAATCACAAGTGTTGAAGGGTGCGAAGCTGATAAAGTGCTCTCTGAAAAGATGAACGTTGAGGTAGCGAAGCAATTGGCCGATTATTGTAAGCAGACAAATGGTTTTTTAGTACAGTTATCCACAGACTTTGTTTTTGATGGCCAAAATGGTCCATATAAAGAGGATGATTCAACCAATCCATTAAGTGAATATGGTAAAAGCAAATTACGTTCAGAACAAGTTATCCATAACTCTGGATGTGAATATGCGATCTTAAGAACTATATTGGTGTATGGAATAAATGCTAATCCAAACCGCTCTAATTTAGTGCTTTGGGCAAAAGAAAAACTTTCAAAAAATGAACCGATAAAAGTGGTGAAAGATCAATGGCGCATGCAACGTTTGTTGATGATTTAGCTGAAGCCTGTCTTTTAGCTATTGAAAAACGTGCAACAGGAGTTTTCCACATCAGTGGGGAGGAAATGTTTACAATTGCTGAAGCAGTCTATCAAATTGCAGATTTTTGGAAATTTGACAAATCCTTAATTTCAGAAATTACGGCGGCATCAATAGGTCAATCTGAAAACAGACCACAAAAAACAGGGTTTATATTATCAAAAGCCAAGTCGATTTTGGGCTTTCAACCAACTCCTTTCAAAGCGAGTTTAGAAATAATCGATAAACAATACGGAATCTTCCGTTAATAATAAAAAAAGAGATGAAGGAGAAATGTGCTAAAGAGTCTACTACGGTAATGAATGAATTAGTATTACCGAATGATACGAATACTTTTGGTAATTTAATGGGCGGTAGATTGTTGTATTGGATGGATATCTGTTCTGCAATGGCAGCGCAGAAACACTGTAATAGTCCGGTAGTAACCGTATCGGTCGATAACGTTTCATTCAAAAGGTCCATTCGACTAGGAGAAGTTGTGACCATTGAAGCGAAGGTAACGCGTGCTTTTAATACTTCAATTGAAGTAAGAATGGAGGTGTTTGCTCAAAATCTTCCATTGGGAACAAAAGAAAAATCAAATGAAGCTTATTATACATTCGTAGCGGTAGACGAGCATGCCAAACCGCAGCCTATTCCGAAAGTAGTTCCTGAAACGGAATTGGAACATAGGCTTTACGACGAGGCAATGAGACGTCGTGAGTTACGCTTAATATTAAGTGGTAAGCTAGATCCAAGCAAAGCTACTGAATTAAAAAACCTTGTCAATTTATTTGATCACAAAGGCTAATTAAAAATGCCTCAGATGGTGTATCTGAGGCATTTTAATTTTAATTAGTGCAAACGCTATTATTCAGAGCCTAAAGCCACTATACGATCAAACTCTTCAGCCTTTAGTGGCATTACAGATAATCTTCCTTGACGTACTAATGCAACATCCTGTAAAAATTCATCTGCTTTGATCTGCTCTAGTGTAACTGATTTTTTAAATGTTTCGACCGGAGCTAAATCTACGACTACCCATTTCGGATCTTCAGTTGTAGGATCCTGATAGTATTCTTTTACAACTTTTGCAATACCCACCACTTCTTTTCCTTCATTGCTATGGTAAAATAAAACAAGATCACCCTCTTTCATTGCTTTAAGATTGTTACGGGCTTGATAATTACGTACACCATCCCAAAACGTCTGACCATCTTTATTAAATTGCTCCCAGCTGTATTTGAAAGGTTCAGATTTGACCAAAAAGTAATTCATATCGAAAAAATTAGTTTTGTTGTTCTAATACTTCCATTTTATCAGCAAAGTGAGCGCAATAATCACGTAAATCTGCGATTACTTTCTCTGCCATAGGATCACCGCCTGAAGAACGTAGAAATGAATCTCCTAATGTCTGTAAGGTCTCATAGAAAAAACGTTTCATCTCATCATAAGGCATATCTTTAGTCCATAAATCGATACGCATTGAGTTTTTATATGCAGAATCCCATAATGCTAAAAACATGGCTTTGGCAGGAAGTTCATCAGAAGATTCACCATCATTAGAAGACCAAGTAATTTTGTCAGGCACGTTTGCATCATCCAATTCAACCTGTAATTTTATTTCTGCTTTTTTCATTAGAATATGATTTGTTTTAATAATGAGTGTTAGCTTTTACTAATTATTAAGCTGGTTTCACTCGGTTTTTAAAGGCTATGAAGCTACTCTGAACATGTTGATTTCTATATGATATGCTCAAGACTGTTTCATATTAATAATGCTTTTTACAAAAGGCTTACGCTATTTTTATAATAAGTGTTAAGATCGCGACTACCACTATAAAACCCAACTCATAGAGCCAAAGCTTTTTATTTTGTTTGACAATAATCCGGAAGAAAATATCCACCAATAGTAATACCACCATTAAGATCAACAGCGCGGTCATAGACAGTAATGGTTTCGTATCGGACATATCCTCTACAAAATACCAAGCTACTAAGCATGCCGATACGATATTAATTGGTGTAAGTCTCACTATTTTGTTCTATAATTTCTTTTAGTAGAAGTTTTAGGACCTTGTTTATTAGACTTGAACCCCGATGCACGCTGTGATGCTTTTGCTTCTTTCTGCTTGATTGCAAATTTCTTCTCGTGGAACGCTCCTTTAAAATCTGGATCTTCTTTTCGTTTTTGAATATCGATTTCTTTGGCAATAGCCTGGCGTTCGAAATATGGTGTTTCTTCGATAAAAACTTCATCTGGTAGTGGAGCAACATCAACAGACTGACGCATTAGCTTTTCAATTTTTCTGAAATAATATTTTTCTGCATCATTGCAAAAAGTAATAGCATCACCAGAATTAAATGCACGGCCGGTACGTCCGATACGGTGTACGTAATCTTCTGTCACTATGGGAACTTCAAAGTTAATCACATGAGAAACATTTGAAACATCAAGACCACGTGCTGCTACATCAGTCGCTACTAAAATTCGTATATTTCCTTCTTTAAAGGCATTAATAGATTGATACGAGTATTTTGACCTTTATTAGCATGTATAACCCGTACTTGATCTTTACCATATTTTCGTTCTAAAAAGGCAAAAACATTATCCGCAACTGTTCTTGTTTTGCAAAAAACAATTAAACGATGAAATGATTCATCATCTTTCAATAGATGTTGCAATAAATTGAGTTTTGTTTTTTGGTTAGGAACGAAATAAACTCTCTGACTCACCGTCGAAGCTGGCGTTGCTTGCTCAGAAACTTCTATAACCGTTGGAAAAGCTAAGAAATCACCAGCAATTTTCCGAACCAGCTCTCCCATTGTTGCGGAGAATAATAAATTTTGTCTTTTTCGAGGCACGACTTCCAAAATACGGTGCAATTTAGAAATGAATCCCATATCCATCATCTTATCGGCCTCATCCATCACCAAAAATTTCAATGATTTCACATTAATATGACCTTCTAAATATAAATCTAAAAAGCGCCCCGGTGTCGCGACAATTATGTCTACTCCTTTTTCAAGGTTTTCAATTTGGGTTTTAGGCCCCAAACCACCATATAAAACGACTGTACGTAAATCAAGATATTTTGAAAATGTCTGGATATTTTCCTCGATCTGCATAGCAAGTTCGCGGGTTGGCGATAAAATTAAAGCGCGTGCATCTTGACCTTGCGCATATTTCAATTTCATTAATATAGGTAAGACAAATGCAGCCGTCTTTCCAGTGCCTGTTTGCGCTACTCCCATGATATCTTGACCAGCTAGAATCGGTGTAATAGCTTTTTGTTGTATTTCTGTTGGAACCGAATAACCTGCTTCTTCAATTGCGTTCAAAAGCTGCTTATTCAATTTAAAATTTTCAAATGTTTGCTGCATTTTACAAAGATAATGAAAAGCATCCACATGCTTATCTTATGCATTAAATGATTATCAGATTGACGTAAAACTGACATAACTGTTTCATTATTATTGTTAAAAAGATGCTTCATTGGTCGCATTTTGATTTAAAGCAGAATTAAAGCACCTTTGTAGTAAATAACTAAACTTTTTTATCAAGTTTGTATGAAAAAATTATGGATCTTATTGCTGCTTATCACAGCAAGTATGACCACATTCGCAGATGAAGGAATGTGGTTCTTAATGCACTTGAAGCGACTTAATGAAGCTGATATGCAAAAGAAAGGATTGAAACTGACGGCTGAGGAAATCTACAGCATCAACAATTCAAGTTTAAAAGACGCAATCGTACAATTCAATGGTGGTTGTACTGCAGAAATCGTTTCTGACCAAGGCTTAGTATTCACAAATCACCACTGTGGATATGGTGCAATTGCAGAATTATCAACTCCTGAAAATGACCACTTAACAAATGGTTTCTGGGCAAAAACAAAATCTGAAGAACTAAAACCGAAGTCTTTGTTCGTTCGCTTCTTTGTTCGTATGGACGATGTTTCAAAAAGAATTTTGTCATTAGTAAATGATAAAATGTCTGAATCTGAACGTCAAAAAATCATTAATCAGGAAATCGCTAAAATCGAAAAAGAAAACAGCGAAAACGGTAAATACATCGTCAATGTAAAATCATTTTACAATGGCAATGAATATTACTATTTCGTTTATCAAGATTTTAACGATGTCCGTTTAGTAGGAACTCCTCCTAACAGCATAGGTAAATTTGGTGGTGATACAGACAACTGGGAATGGCCACGCCACACAGGAGACTTTTCTATCTTCCGTGTATATGGGGACAAGAATGGTAACCCAGCAGAATATGCTAAGGAAAATGTTCCTTTAAAACCAAAACACTTCTTACCGATCAGTTTAAAAGGTTTTAAAGAAGGTGATTTTGCTATGATATTGGGATACCCTGGCCGTACCAATCGTTGGATGCCTGCAGGAGGAATTGATCAAAATGTAAAGTTTGCTTACCCTGCTTGGGTAGAAGCATCAAAAACAGGAATGGATGCCATGAAAAAATACATGGACAAAGATCAAGCTGTTAAAATCAATTATGCTTCTAAATATTCTCAAGTAGCTAACTACTGGAAAAATCGCCAAGGAATGATCGACGCTTTAACGTTGCACAAAACTGCGGTGACAAAAGCTCAAGATGAGGCTAAATTTAACAAATGGGCTAATAAAAAAGAGAATAAAGCAGAATATGGTGATGTAATTGCTACGATTAATGCTTATTATGCTGCTACGAATGAAAAAGCACGTCATGATAACTATTTAAGTGGTATGATCCGTTCAAGTACATTAGCCGCTTTACCGTTTTCAATCGGAAATGGATTGGATTTATATGTAAAGTCTAATGAGGCAAAACGTAAAGAGTTATTACCGAAGTTGCAAGGAGCAATTGCTTCAAGTTATGAGAAATTATACTTACCTCTAGAGGAAGATGTATTGATTGATGAATTGAACCTATATGCAAAAAAGGTGGCAACATCGCTCCTTATGTTGCACAACTAGCTGGTAAAAACAACAATGATCTAACATCATATATTCGTGAAGCTGTCAAAAATAGTATTTTTGCTTCCGAAGAAAGACTTAAAAACTTTTTAGACAATCCGACAGCGTTAGCGTTAGATAACGATCCATTGTACAAATTATCGACAGCATTATTAAATAAATACCGTGAGTCTTCGCCTGCAGATAAAGAAGCAACGGATAAATTCGAGGCTGCACACCGTAAATATGTTGCTGGCGTATTAGCATCTAATCCAAAAGGAAAATTCTATCCAGATGCAAACAGCACGTTACGTTTAACATATGGTTCTATTAAATCGTTGCCTGCAGATAAACGTAATGATGCTGCACAAAACTTCTATACGACTTTGAAAGGCACTATTGCTAAGTACAAAAAAGGAGACGAAGAGTTTGATTTGCCTCAGAGATTGATTGATTTGCAAAACAATAAAGATTACGGTCGCTATGCAGATAAAGCTGGATACCTTCCGGTTAACTTCTTAAGTGACAATGATATAACAGGTGGAAATTCAGGTTCTCCTGTAATAAATGGAAATGGCGAACTAATTGGCTTGGCTTTTGATGGTAATATTGAAGCGATGGCAGGTGACGTTATTTTTGATCACAAATTGCAACGCACGATATCTGTAGATATTCGTTACGTTTTATTTGTAATTGACAAATTTGCTGGAGCTACCAATATCATTAGTGAATTAAAAATTGTAGAATAATCATATTTCACAATTTTTAACAGAAATTTTTCTGAAAAAATATTTTCTATTAAATTGGTTTTTGTATATTTATTGTGTTAATTAGAGTAATAAACAAGACCATAAAACTAAAATTATAATTATTAAAATGGAAAACTACGTAAAATTAAAAGAGTTAGTAGCATCAATCGAAGGAGATGCAGACAAATTTTTCAACAATGGTAACTCTGCTGCAGGTACTCGTGTACGCAAAGGATTACAAGACATTAAAACATTAGCACAAGAAATTCGTAATGAAGTTACTGCTAAGAAAAATGACGGTAAATAGTTTTTATTTATCTTAATCAAAATAAAAGGCGCTTTAAAAGCGCCTTTTATTTTGCTATTATTTTTTTATATTAATAAAGCCCTTAAATGTAATATTTAAGGCTTTATTAATAATATACAGCTTTCTTACTCAATTACAAAGTAGCTAATTGCATAATATATTTTACGGTATCTTTGTTCAACCACTGCGAAATAGTGGATGTAAATTGATCAATCATTTGCTTACGGCTCATTGTTTTAGTCTTCTTATTTTCAAAAACCTTCTTATCCATTACAATAGTATTGCTCAATTCTACCTTCGTAGCAAAATAAGATACGTGTTGACTTGGTACCACGAGACCCAAAATCATACCCGGCAAGCCACTTATAGACTCAGGGCCTCCACTAACTGGAATTTCATTTGCATAGAAACCTATTACATAAGTTGAATCGGAAGTAAATCCATTTGCCCGTCGACATGTATAACCTGCTATATCGCGGTACTCATCAGTAATACGCCATTGAATTTTTTTAACGGAGTCCTGAATGATAATTTTATCACCCATCATATCATTAAAACGTTTATAATCCTTCGTTGCTAAATTTGATAAAGTCTGCGCATCAAAGTCCAGAGCAAACATCATAATTAGTTGCTTTGCTTTCATATCCAATTCCTGTCCAGCGACCGGTTGAAATAGTGTTTCATTTCCATTGAATTTAAGGGTCTTCTTTAAAACAACATTCTCTGGAATATTTGGAAGCATCTGTTCAAACTGAGTTCTGGAATTACCATCAGCTTTGGCAATAAACTGTTTATTAACGATGTTCTTCATATACATCGTTTTATCAAACGAGATGGTACCGACCTTAGAAAAAAGTGTATACTGTGCTTTAGCGAGCGTACTGCAACATAAGAGTATAAAAAGTATTCCGTAATTTAGTATTTTCATGTGTTTCATCTTATAAAAACATTTTTGTAAAATCCCATGATAGCTTTAACATATAGTAACGTCTGATCGTATCATATCTTCTTTGCGTAAATACAGAGCTTGAGGCCGATCTGCTAAAGCCTTTATTTTGATTCAGAACATCATTAACTGTAAAATCTAAAATCAAAGATTCATTTTTCAAGAATTTCTTACTAACTCCTGGATGAAGTAAAAATTGATCAAACTTCTGGTCAAACGCTTTCGTTGCTGCCTCGTAAGTATAATCGTAGTTGGTATATACCTTAAGTGTTTTTGTAAAAAAGTATTCTACACTTCCAGAGGAACCGAATACAAAACCATTACTGTTTGTATTTTGCTGTAAGTTAGACTCCATAACACGGTATTGTGGACTTAGATTAATATTAAAGTTTAGCCCGGTTTTTGTATCACGAGTCAACGTGTAAGTAAAATTATAATTGGTTGTATTTACTTTATTCAGTTCACCATTGAAGAAATTATAATTTTCCGATGTTGACAATGATAATTGTGGCGAGTTACTCAATCCCAATTTTTTATTCAACTTAAAGTAATAACCGGACCAAAAATTAGCAGACAGATTAGTTTTTCCTATTATATTATTCCATTCGTAGGTATTTATACCATTAGCAGTAGTGATGTTCTGTGAAATAGGATCTTTTACAACATTTACGTTCCCTCCTACATATGCATAACTTCCTGTCAATAACTTAAATGTATTATAACCTAAGTTTATATTATGACTAAAAGATGGTTTCAAATTCTCATTCCCAATATAGCGATTCAATTGATCTGAGTTATCAAGTATCGGCTGGATTTGATTTAAAGCAGGTAGTTGATTACGTCCATTGTAATTAAACCACAACTGCTTACTTTTAGTAAATGAATAACCACCACCTAATGACGGATTATAAGTGAAGAAGTTTCTGGAAAACTGTTCTTTCGTATCGTTATTCCGTTGCTCTAAATCATCATTATTGAAACTATTCGTAAAATTTAATCTTAACTTTTCCGTTGTATAACCGAATGCCAGTTTATAATTACTGCTTGTTCTATTGAAATCATAATTATTACTAAAATCAGGATCTAGCACATCATATTTTCCAGATCCTTTATTAAAAGATTCCACCAAAGAAGAACTTTTATTACTTTCGATTCCACCACCAATTGACATATTTAAGACTTTAGACAATGGTTCTGTATAGGTTAAAGATGCACGACTTGTCGTTACATTTTGTTCCCTCTTTTTCCGCTGATCTGTAGTGTCAGTACTAACCTTATATTTACTTACTGTTGAAAAAAGTGTTCCTTCTCCAGTAGTTTCATCTTTCCTTGTCTCTCCACTAAATGTCAATGATCTTCCTTTTTTCTTAAATTTATGAGTAAACAACGCACTTAAATTAAATGCTTTAACCTTATTGTCCGCAACTTCTCTTGTATTTTCATTTGTTACTGTATCCAATTTTTCAGAAAATTGGTACGCTTCGCGCTTATTATCAGACCAAAGGTTCTTTTGCGATGCTCCTCCACGAATTGTCAATGTATTTAAGGAGTCAAAGTTAAGATCGTATTTCCAATTGACACGATGCTGATCATTTTCCGTATCTACTGTCTTTACAGTACGGCTGTTGATAAGACCACTCATCAAAGTTTCATCTTGACCATCACTACTGATACGACCATATTTATAGTTGATATTGACGTTATGCTTGTTTTTATCAAATTTGTCTGAAAAGTTAATGCCTGAATTAATTGCTCTTGGGACACCAATTACACCTTGGCCAGAGAATGGGTCGGTAAAACTTGACCAAGACATCGATCCATCGTCACCATAACTTACTCCGGAATCGCCCCCATATTTCTCTGCATCTTGCCAATTCATCGACGTAGTACCATTGTTACCAAATAGACCATAAGCTGATATTTTTTGCGAACCTTTAAACTTATTAACCATCAGTTGCCCCATGTAGTATTTATCTGTTCCACCACCTACTAGCGCTTTACCAAACATACCATTTTTGGCTCCATCTTTTAATTTAACATTAATCGTTTGCTCTCGTTGACCATCATCCACTCCTGTACGTTCTGCTTGTTCTGATTTCTTTTCGTAGACCTGCACTTTATCAACCATGTCTGAACGTATGTTACGTGTCACTAATGTCGGATCATCGCCAAAGAATTCTTCACCGTCTACTAAAACCTTTTTCACAGTTTTACCTTGTGCAGTAATCTTTCCCGATGCATCAACCGTAATACCCGGCAATACTTTCAATAAATCTTCAACTTTAGCATTTTTTCCACTTTAAAGCTACCTGCATCATATTCTGTAGTATCTCCTTTAATAGTGATCGGAATGCGTCCTGTTACGATAACTTCTTGTAAAAGTTGCGCTGTACTTGTCAAACCAACCTTTAATGCTGAATAATCTTGATTTGGTAAAATTTCGGTATAATAGTCTCCATATTTGGGATAACTTACAATAAGTACTGCCTCACTTTGTACGGGTGTATTTAACGAAAAATTACCATTTTCATCAGATCTGGTAAAATCTAAAAGAATAGAGTCTTTGGCACTCAAGAGCATGACCGTTGCATTTGACAACTTCTGCTGATCTTTGGCATCACTAATTTTACCTTGAATTTTACTCTGAGCAAAGCAAAAGCTCACAAGCATCGGTAATAGCAACAACAAATGGAAAATCGTTTTTCTTTTCATCTAAAAACTATAATTATCACTTTGGTTAATAAAACTGCACAAATATATTGCATAGTTACCCCTATTAGATAGGCTTTCAATAGAAATGTTACAACTTTTTATAACTTTTTTTTAAATCCTTTAATTATGCCTCTAAAACCATAATTACCAAGGTGAAATTATAATGTTTTACCTATTTTTGTTTTAAATACATTCATACTATGCAAACTATACAAGAATATGTTGAGGCGAACAAACAACGATTTTTAGATGAGTTGTTTGATTTATTACGTCTTCCGTCAGTAAGTGCTGATCCAAAATTTAAAGGTGATATCGAAAAAACGGCAGAATTTGTAGCACAAAAGTTAAAGGAAGCTGGCGCAGATCATGTAGAAATCTGTCAAACAGCGGGTAATCCGATTGTATATGGAGAAAAAATTATCGATCCTGCTTTACCGACGGTATTAACCTATGGACATTATGATGTGCAACCTGCTGATCCATATGAATTGTGGGATACGCCACCGTTTGAGCCAACAGTACGTGATGGTAAAATTTACGCGCGTGGTTCTGCAGATGATAAGGGACAATTCTATATGCATGTAAAAGCATTTGAATATATGATGAAAAATAATGCACTTGCGTGCAATATTAAATTCATGATCGAGGGAGAAGAAGAAGTTGGTTCTGCTAACCTTGGAACTTTTGTAAAAGAAAATAAAGAAAAATTAAAAGCTGACGTAATTGTTATTTCTGACACATCGATGATCAGTCTGGAAACTCCATCTTTAGAAACTGGATTAAGAGGATTATCTTATGTTGAAGTTGAAGTAACTGGTCCAAATAGAGATTTACACTCTGGTGTTTACGGGGGCGCAGTTGCAAACCCAGCTACAATCTTAGCAAAATTAATTGCATCTCTACATGATGAGAACAATCATATTGCCATTCCAGGATTTTACGATGATGTCGTCGAACTATCTCAGGAAGAACGCGATGAACTTAATAAAGCGCCATTCGAAATCGAAGCATATAAAAAAGATTTAGGTGTTCAAGAGCTATGGGGAGAAGAAGGATATTCAACAATTGAACGTACAGGTACTCGTCCGACTTTAGAAGTGAACGGTATTTGGGGAGGTTATATTGGTGAAGGTGCAAAAACTGTACTTCCTTCAAAAGCATATGCCAAGATTTCGATGCGATTAGTTCCAAATCAAAATTCACAGCGCATTACAGACTTATTTAAAAAACATTTCGAAGCAATTGCGCCCAAAAATGTACAAGTCGAAGTTAAACCGCATCATGGTGGCGAACCGGTTGTAACTCCAACTGATAGTGTCGCTTACAAAGCTGCTGAGAAAGCATTAACGGACACATTTGGGGTAAAACCTATCCCAACCCGCGGCGGAGGTTCAATTCCTATTGTAGCCTTATTTGAGGAAGTTTTAGGCTTAAAAACTGTCCTTCTTGGTTTCGGATTAAATAGTGACAACCTACATTCTCCGAACGAGAAATATGGTATTGAAAATTATCTTAAAGGTATTTCAACTATTCCTTTGTTTCATAAATATTATGCTGCATTAAGTAAATAACTACCTGCACAAAATACAGAAAGGGGTTCGCTAATTTGAACCCCTTTTTTATTATGTTGCTCTCCTTACGAAAAGCTATCTTGTATAAAAATATTATTGAATGATTAAAATTCTGAAGAAACTGCATCGCTATTTTTATTTTGCCAGTGTTTTTATTGTATTCTGTTGTCTTTTTCCCATCATATGGCTATATGCAAGAAATGCATCCAAAAACTATAATCAAATCGCGTATCTCAGGAGATGGATGAGCCTCATCGGTTCATATGGTGCCGGTATTTTTACCGCGTAAAGTTTGAAGAAAAAATTGACTGGTCCAAACCTTATATCCTCTGTGCCAACCATACTTCCGTTCTAGACATCACGGCGATGACTTTTATATCCCAGAAAGCTATTAGTTTTATTGGAAAAGCAGAGTTATTGAAAAACCCCGTAACACGCATATTTTTTAAAACAATTGATATCCCTGTAGATCGTAAGAGCAGAATGGCTTCTTTCAGATCTTTTAAAAAGGCTAATGAAATGCTTAAGGAGGGAAAATCTCTTGCCATTTCCGGAAGGAAAAATTGATGAGCAGTATCCACCTACTATACATCCTTTTAAATCTGGTGCATTTCGTCTGGCAATTGAGAATAATATTCCAATAATCCGATTGTCATTGAAAATGCCTGGGAAATTTTATGGGATGACGGTCATAAATTAGGATCGCATCCAGGCATCGTAAAAGTGCAAGTATTTGCTCCGATTAATACAGATAATTATGATGAACAAAATGCTGCTGACTTAGAAAATTACGTTTACAATAAAATGCTTTCACATTGGAAATTGCAGAATAAATTGTAATTTGAGCACCAAATTTAAACAAGTTTGCTATGGCTTCCGCAACATTAATTGAAATTCAAGAGATCGCTCGACAATATACAATAGGAACAGAGACTATTCATGCGTTAAAATCTGTTTCTTTAAATATAAAGAAAGGTGAATTTGTAGCTTTAATGGGTCCATCTGGATCTGGAAAGTCAACATTAATGAATATTTTAGGTTGCTTAGACACTCCTAATTATGGTGATTATATTTTAAATGGCATCAATGTCAGTGATATGACAGATGATGAACTGGCTGAAGTTCGGAATAAGGAGATTGGATTTGTTTTTCAAACATTCAACCTTTTACCCAAAAGCACAGCATTGGAAAATGTTGCACTTCCATTAATTTATGCAGGGATTAAGCAAAGTGTACGGGAGGAAAAAGCAACACAGGCTTTAAATAGTGTCGGATTAGGAAATCGTGTTGATCATCGTCCGAATGAGTTATCAGGTGGTCAACGCCAACGTGTAGCAGTTGCCCGTGCATTGATAAACAATCCATCCATTATTCTTGCGGATGAACCTACAGGAAATCTTGACACAAAGACTTCTATCGAAATCATGGGGCTTTTAGAAGAAATCCATTCTAAGGGAAATACCATCATATTGGTAACTCACGAGGAAGATATTGCACAGCATGCACATCGAATCGTCCGCATGAGAGATGGACTTATAGAAGCTGATTATCCAAATACAGATATCAAATCCGTTTCTCCAAGACTATCAGCATTAGAAGAAAAAGGTGATGATTTTGAAAATATTTAGAAAGATGAGCACAACGCTAGTGTATTTTTTCAAACTGAATATCAACCACTTAAATTGATAATAAAAAAATAAATGACAAATAACTTGCTAAAGACAAATTAAATTATATTTTTGCGAAAATTGAAAACTTAATCTGTTTTTATTATGTATTGGACATTAGAGTTAGCTTCACATTTAGAAGATGCCCCTTGGCCGGCAACAAAAGATGAATTAATCGACTATGGTATTCGTTCTGGTGCTCCTGTTGAAGTAATCGAAAATTTACAAGATTTAGAAGACGACGGTGAGCCTTACGAGAATATAGAAGAAATTTGGCCAGATTATCCTACAAAGGATGATTTCTTCTTTAACGAAGACGAGTATTAATAAATGCTTACATTGAATTGTAAGGCATTTTTTATACGATTTAATCCTTTTCACTAAATAGCAGTCTTATCACTATATGATAACATATCTTAAAAGTGCATGTATACTTTTGGCATTTCTGGTTCCCAATATTAATTTTGCACAGGAAAACAGAGTTCCTGATTCCAATTTGGTTATTGTGAAAAAATTTGTCACTGCTCTTAATGACCCCAATATTGCTACAGATGTGATCTTAAGTCAGCACATCATCATCAACAAAAAGCTTACGGATGAATATTTTGAATATCTCGAAGCAAGTCTAAACGAAGTCCGTCTCAATATACAGATGAAAGATATTAGTCAAATTCAGTATCTCAACTATCATCAGCTTCCTAAAAAGGAAACTAGGGATATCGACTTAGAAGGAAAAAATGCGTCGAACATTTACTTTCTTAAAATAAAAGACAGGCTAATTGTATCCCTTTATCTTGAAGCAGACAAAATTGCATCCTTTACTTTAGTCTCAAAAGGAAATAATTTAGCACATTTTGTCACATATTAAAATTATTCACTAAATCACTTGCTTTTTTTAAAATAATCAACCATATTTGCTATTACAATAAAGAAATGAATATAAACGTATTAAATAAGTCTTGGTGGTGGCATAACAGTTAAACTGTTGTGGCAAAGAACTATTGCTTAGATTTATCTATACATCAAAATAGTAGGCTTGCCTTTTTAGGTAAGCCTTTTTTTATTTTAATAATACCATGAAAAAAATATTAGCGCATTTATTTGAATATAAATCATTCAGCAGAAAAGAGGCTTATGATATCCTCATCAATATCACAGAGGGCAAATATGATAGCCATCAGATCGCTGCATTCATGACAGCTTACGGCATGCGAAGTATCCGTGTGGAAGAACTTGGTGGATTTAGAGATGCGATGTACGATCTATGTCTTCAGCTTGACTTCAGCGGTTATGATTTAATCGATTTATGTGGTACAGGTGGAGATGGAAAAAACACTTTCAACATTTCTACATTAGCATCTTTTGTTGTAGCTGGAGCAGGTTATCATGTCGCTAAACATGGTAATATCGGCGTCTCATCGGGCTGTGGTTCTTCCAATGTTATGGAATATTTGGGCTATCAATTTACAAACGATAAAGGCGAGCTAAACAGACAACTGGATGAGGCTAACATTTGCTTCTTACATGCCCCTTTATTTCATCCTGCGATGAAGACGGTAGCACCTATTCGAAAAGCGTTGGCCGTTAAAACATTCTTTAACATGCTAGGCCCTTTGACAAATCCTGCGAATCCAAAATTTCAATCCGTAGGTGTTTTTAGTCTAGAGCTTGCAAGATTGTATGGATACCTCTATCAAGATTCAGTAAAACAATATTCGATTATACATGCACTGGATGGATACGATGAGATATCACTTACAGGTGATTTCAAAGTTATAACCAATGCTGGAGAAAAATACTACAGTATTCCTGAACTTGGCTTTGATATTGTTGCACCAGCTTCTTTAGCTAGTGGGGAAACAATCAATGAAGCGGCAGACACATTTTTGAAAATTATTAGCAATGATGGCAATGACATTCAAAATAACGTAGTACTTACAAATGCTGCCTTTGCTATCAATACATTTGATCCGCAAAAAACATTTGCAGCTTGTTTGGCCGAAGCAGAAGAATCACTTAAAAGCGGAAAAGCATTCAATAGTTTCAAAAAACTTATAAATAAATAACATGAGCTTAAAAATTAAAGTTTGTGGCATGAAAGATCTGGATAATATGTTAGATCTCATTAAATTACCGATCGATTATATGGGTTTGATTTTCTATGAAAAATCAAAACGATATGTCAGTGCTTTGGATGCCCATTTTATAAAGGCAATCCCAGGAATAAAAAAAATAGGTGTTTTTGTAAATGCCAGCGAGCAGGAAATTCTACAAATCAGTGATTACGGATTAGCCGGAATTCAGTTACATGGTCATGAGGATCCTGATTTTTGTCTTAGGTTAAAATCTAAAGATATTCTTGTCATCAAATCTTTTGGCATTGACGAAAACTTTGATTGGCAATCTCTCAACGCATACGAATCGGTTGCTGATTATTTTTTATTTGACACTAAGACTAGTAACCATGGTGGTTCGGGAATACACTTTGACTGGGATTTATTGAGGAACTACCCATTAGAGAAACCCTATTTTTTAAGTGGTGGTTTAAGTGCTGAAAATATAAGAGAGGCAAGCCAGATTTCCGATCCTCGTTTATACGGTCTCGATTTAAATTCAAAATTTGAATTTAAGTCAGGAATAAAAAATGTAGAATTATTAGAACAGACATTGAAAAACATGAATTATGAGCAAGTACCAGGTTAATGAAAAAGGATATTATGGTCAATTTGGAGGTGCTTACATTCCAGAAATGCTATACCCTAATGTAGAAGAACTACGTCAAAAATATTTAGATATTATTCAAGAACCCAGTTTTCAGGAAGAGTTTAATCAACTTCTAAGAGATTATGTCGGTAGACCATCACCTTTATACTATGCAGGCCGTCTATCCGAGAAATATGGGAGTAATATATATTTAAAAAGAGAAGATCTAAATCATACAGGTGCTCATAAAATAAACAATACAATTGGTCAAATCTTACTTGCACAGCGACTAGGAAAGAAAAGGATCATAGCTGAAACGGGAGCTGGGCAACACGGTGTTGCTACTGCTACTGTATGTGCATTAAAAGGATTAGAATGTGTGGTCTACATGGGCGCCATCGATATTGAGCGCCAAGCACCAAATGTTGCCAGAATGAAGATGATGGGAGCACAAGTAGTACCAGCACAATCGGGAAGCAAAACTTTAAAAGATGCTACTAACGAAGCTTTACGAGATTGGATAAACAATCCCGTTGACACACATTATATCATTGGTTCTGTAGTAGGGCCTCACCCCTACCCAGATATGGTTGCTCGTTTTCAGTCTATCATATCTGAAGAAACAAAAAAACAGCTCTTAGAAAAAACAGGCAAATCCAATCCTGACTATGCAATAGCATGTGTAGGTGGAGGATCGAATGCTGCAGGTATGTTTTATCACTTTGTAGATGAAGAATCAGTAAAGCTGATTGCTGTAGAAGCTGCTGGATTGGGTGTTGATTCTGGCGAGTCTGCCGCAACAACGGCACTTGGAAAAGAAGGTGTATTACATGGGAGCCGATCATTGCTGATGCAGACTCCAGATGGACAGGTTATAGAACCATACTCCATATCTGCGGGATTAGACTATCCTGGAATTGGTCCACAGCACGCCTGGTTATTTAAATCCGGACGCGGCAATTATGTGAGCGTGACGGATAAAGAGGCAATGGAAGCAGGATTGTTGCTCACAAGACTGGAAGGAATTATTCCTGCTATTGAAAGTGCTCATGCTTTAGCATACCTAGAAAAAATGGATTTAAAACCAGATGATACTGTGGTCATCTGTCTGTCAGGACGCGGAGATAAGGATCTGGACAATTACATGAAATATTTTGGCTTTTAAACGATGAGAAAAATAAAAAAAACAGGGGATCAAGGTCTCTTATCGATATATTATACTGCTGGTTACCCAACACTTGATAGCACAGTAACTATTGCCAAAAAGCTGGAGGAATCAGGTGCTGATTTTTTAGAAATCGGTTTCCCTTATTCAGATCCTGTTGCCGATGGCCCCACTATTCAACATAGCTCCGAGGTTGCTTTAAAGAATGGCATGACAGTAGAAATTCTTTTTGAACAATTGAAAGAGTTACGTAAGCATGTGACCATTCCCGTGTTTTTAATGGGTTATGTAAACCCTTTATTACAATATGGTGTGGAACGCTTTTGTGCTGACTGCAAAAAGGTGGGTATTGACGGAATAATTGTACCGGACTTACCGATGTATGAATATGAAGAACTTTATAAAGATACATTTGAAAAGAATGACGTTGCCAATATTTTTATAGTGACCCCACAGACTTCAGAAGAACGTATTAGAAAGATTGATAAACTTTCCAATAGCTTTATCTACTTGCTCTCCTCTAATGCAACTACAGGGACAGAACTGAATGTAGGAGACACAACAACAGCTTACTTTCAGCGAATAAAAGATATGCAGCTTGAAAATCCAATTGCAATCGGATTTGGCATTTCAAATAAACAATCTTTTGAACAAGCTACATCGTTTGCCACAGGAGCTATTATAGGTACAGCATTTATGAAACTACTAACGAAGGACAATTACTTAGATGAAATTCCTAATTTTATTAAATCAATAAAAGGTTAAAACAAAAAATAGTCCTTGCTCCATCAAGGACTATTTTTATAAACTTCTACTAACTGAACAAAAATTGTAGCAATAATATGACAACAAGAATGCTTAAGAGAGCAAGTTGTTTATTAGCTTTGTCGAAATGAAACAGTTGATCATACTTATCTTGATTTTTCACTATTCCCTTACGGCGACTAGTGCAACTGTGTACTTTCATTTTTGTCATGGAGAAACGCAATCCATCTCCCTCAATAAAGACGAGGCCTCACATGCAGAATGTGCATTATGCAAAAAAAATGATGCCTGCCATAAAACTCCTGTTTCGGAAGAGCATAAATCAACTGAAGATAATAAATGTAAAAATGTTTCTGTCGATTTAAAAAACGTCGACGACAATCATTTTTCATCGGATAGTGCAAAGGTTTATCCGGTTATCAGTCCAGCCATTCTGGTATTAAACTGGATTATTATAAATCAAAACTACTTTGAAAACATTGCCAATTCCAAATGTGTTTTCGCGTCAAATAAACCGATATCGGCAACTGATATTTCTCCTTATTTGATAAACTGTAACTTCAGAATCTGATTATTAAATTTTTTAATAGGTCTTTTAAAGACAACCAAGGTCACACTTTAGCGATAAAAGCTGAAGTATACTACTATTTCAAAATTTTAAAAAAATCATGAAACAAATATTAAAATACGCACTTATACCCCTATTTATTTTTCTTGCAAATACTTCGCTGAAAGCCACTTCTTATATTGCTAAACAAGACAGTACGGTCACATTACATGTCGCTGGAAACTGCGGTATGTGTAAAAAACGTATTGAAAAAGCAGCCAATCTTCCGGGTGTGTCGAACGCCGTGTGGAGTGAAGATACCCAGAAGCTGTCCTTAACATATAGTGCTAAAAAATCAACATTAGAAACGATTAAAAAAAGCATTGCGGCTGTTGGACATGATGTTGAGAATGTACGAGGAAACGATAAAGCATATGCCGAATTACATGAATGCTGCTTATATCCTAGATTAGAAAAAGTTCAAGCTTCGCCATTAACAGTTAGTGCTACCACAAACAATAGTAGTGCTACAACAACCGTTTCTGTTGATAGCACAACCACTATGCATGTAGCAGGAAACTGTGCTTTATGTAAAAAAAGAATCGAAACTGCGGCAACTATTAATGGTGTTACATCAGCAATCTGGGATGTGAACACAAAAGAGCTGGTAGTAAAACATAATCATCAAAAAGCACCTTTAGAAGAAATAAAAAAGAGCATTGCTGCCGTTGGACACGATGTAGACAATGTACGTGCCGATGATCATGTATATGAACAATTACATGAATGTTGTTTATATCCGAGAATGGAAAACGGTAAAATTACGGATGTAAAAGCAAAGAAAGATGATCATCATGATCACAACCACATTTTAACGGGCGTAGTTGTTGAAGAAAATGAAAAAGGAGACCTCAATCCAATCACAGGTGTTAATATCCATTGGTTAGAAGATAAAAGCAAAAATGCAAGAACAAATGAAAATGGTGTTTTCAAATTACAGCATCATGGAAATTTTAAGAAGATCGTTGTGAGTTTTGCAGGTATGCAATCGGATACGATTACTATAAAAGACTTGCATGAAGTATTGATGATAAACGCAAAAAGCAATGTCTTATCTGAGGTGGTAGTAACAGGAAGCAGAAGATCAAACTTCATCAATCGAATGAATCCTGCACGTGTAGAGGTATTAACAACTAAAGAACTATTTAAAGCTGCATGTTGTGATTTAAGTGAAAGTTTCGAAACAAATGCTTCTGTTGATGTCGTAAGTAATGATGCTGTAACAGGTTCTAAACAGATTCAAATGCTAGGATTAAGCGGTATATATACACAGCTTACTGTAGAGAACTTACCTGGCCCTAGAGGCTTAGCAGCCCACTAGGTTTAAATTCGATATCTGGAAGCTGGATCGAATCTATTCAAATTGCAAAAGGCATTGGTTCTGTTGCAAATGGATATGAAAACATGGCTGGACAAATTAATGTTGAACTTAAAAAACCTCAAAATTCGGACAGACTTTATTTCAATGCCTATGCAAACAACATGGGAAGAACAGATGTAAACTTAAATTTAGCTCAAAAAATAAACAACAATTGGTCTACCGCTGTCCTGTTACATGATAATTTCATGTATAATAAAACAATGAATTTCAGTGATAACGGTTTTCGTGATATCCCTGTTGGAAACCTCTTTTCCGGAGTAAACCGTTGGAACTACGAAAACGGAAAAGGCTTCATGGCACAGTTTGGAATTAAATATTTAAATGATGACCGTACAGGTGGTCAAACAGATTTTAACAAAAAAACAGATAAAGGAACTACCAATAGATATGGTCTAGGTTTTGATATTGAAAGAATCGAAGGTTTTGCTAAAATCGGCTATGTATTTCCAGAAAACAGACACCGCAGTATAGGTCTACAACTTGCAGGTTCAAACTATAATCAAAAAAGTTATTTTGGTCTAAAAAATTATAATGGTGAACAACAGAATGGATATGCCAATTTGATATTTCAAGATGTTCTCGGAACTGTAGCTCACAAATACCGTGTGGGAGCTTCGGTAAATTATGATAACTATGATGAGTTATATCTGGATGTTCAGAATTTTAAGAGAAAAGAAACTGTTTCCGGTGCTTTTGTAGAATATACTTTCAGTCCAAATGAAAATTTGATGCCGTCGTAGGTTTAAGACAAGATTATAACTCATTGTACGGTTGGTTTACTACACCTCGTTTAAATTTACGCTATGCACCTTTTACAGGTAATACAATGCGTTTAAGTGCTGGTAGAGGGCAAAGAACGGCTAACATTATTGCCGAAAATATGTCTGCACTAGCAAGTAGCCGTACATTAATTATCAAATCTCCAGACAATTTTAAAAATGCTTACGGATTAGATCCTGAAGTTTCTTGGAATACTGGCTTTACAATTGATCAAAGTTTCAGATTGTTCAACAGAGAGGCAACTGCATCGGTTGAGTTATTTAGAAACAGTTTTGAAAATCAGGTCGTAGTTGACTATGAAAACCCTAGAGAAATATCTTTTTATAACTTAACAGGTAAATCATATTCAAATAGTCTTCAGGCAGAATTACGTTTCAATCCTCTTCCTCGTTTAGAAACAAGACTTGCATATCGTTTACTCGATGTTCAAACTGACTTTGAAAGTGGTAGAAAAAGTAAACCGCTATTGGCTAAGCACAGAGGTTTTACTAATCTAGCTTATACATTACCTTCATCAGGATGGAGCTTTGACTATACCTTAAATATTGTAGGAGATAAAAGAATACCTTCAACAATAGAAAACCCAGTTGCATATCAGGTAGCAACAAAATCAAATGCTTATGTAACGATGAATGCGCAGGTAAGTAAAGATTTTGGAAAAAATAAAAACTTCACAATTTATGTCGGTGGTGAAAACTTAACAAATTATTTCCAACATAATCCAATTTTAGGAGCAGATGATCCATTTGGATCTTACTTTGACACGTCTCTATTATGGGGACCATTAACGGGAAGAATGTTCTACACCGGTGTAAGATTTCATATCAACTAAAATAAAAAGGGAACCAAGTTAGCGGTTCCCTTTTTTATTTTAGTTTCTTTAGTTCCTGATAGAGTCGAGCTGTTGGCAATCCTACCACATTTGTATATTCTCCCTTGATACTTTTGATCCCGATACGACCTATCCACTCTTGTATTCCATAAGAGCCCGCTTTATCAAATGGCTCATATTTTTCAATATAAAAATTAATTTCATCATCACTAAGCGGATAAAATTCTACTTCAGTGGATTCCGAAAAAGTAATTAATTTTTCATCTTCCAGAATACAAACTGCAGTAATTACTTCGTGGATATCACCAGATAACATCTTTAACACGTGAAAAGCTTCCGCTTTACTTTTGGGTTTTCCTAATATTTTTTGATCAGAGGTAACAACAATAGTATCTGCAGTAATGATTACAGCCCCTTCAAAATCATTAAGAAAAGCCTCAGCTTTTTTTGTCGCAATGGCCTTCACTACCGCTATAGGTTTTAGAAGTTCATCGACAACTTCATCCGTCTCGCGGACCACCACTTCAAACTTCAAACCCAATTCACTTAACAATTGGCTTCTTCGCGGCGATTGAGAGCCAGTATTATTTGTCTATTCTCTAAATTTATCATTACTTATATACTTTTGACTGTTGTATCCATTTGCCATTTACCCTGAATTTTTAATACTTTTTCCATGACATCTCGTACAGCCCCATCACCACCAATTTTTGGAGAAATATAATGGCAAATTCCTTTAATTTCCTCAATAGCATCAGCAGGACATGTGGCTAGACCAGCCAGTTTCATACAGTCAAGTCTGGCATATCATCTCCCATATAAAGGATATCTTCAAAATTCAGGCTCAGTGAAGCCAGGACTTCATTCAGCTTTCCAATCTTATCGGAGATCCTGAATGAATTTCTTGAACACCTAACCCCTTTAGTCTTTTAACAACACCAGTAGAATTTCCACCTGTAATAATGATGATTGGATAACCCCGCTTAACAGCTAACTGCATGATATAACCATCCTTAATATTAAAGGTGCGCAACTGTTCACCAGCCTCATTGACCAGCACACGTCCATCAGTCAACACACCATCCACGTCCAATACAAAAGCTTTCACTTTTTTAAGATTATCAAAAATCATAGCTGTTTTCTTTCAAAAATAAGTAATATATAATTCGAAATACAATACAAAATAATACAAAATTTACAGCTATTAAGACAACTTATTATTACAAATAGACAAAAAATCATATTAATGTCACAACACATATTGTGGAGACAACTTTAATTCAAAAACATTTGGAATAAATAGGTTTTTTGATGTATCTTTGTAGGAGATAATTAAGGTTATCTATGTGCAGGGGAATAATGATGAATGACATCAAGAAATATTTGAAATGACATTCACATAACATATTATCAAATGTTTATCATTAATTTTGCTGTATCAAATCACTACTTAAAAACAGTGATTATTAAAAATGTCTTTTCATAATTTAGGTTTATAATTGGTTAGTAACAAACCCTGGTGCCCATCACCAGGGTTTTGTTTTTTAAACAACTAGCAAGACAAAAAAATAGCTGCAAATAAACTATTTACAGCTATAATTCCTTAAAGAAACGTTATTATCTTGGAAGTGATTTGAAATCAATATTAGGCTTCACTCCTGTTGCTTTTCTAATAAATTTACTACCAAACGGAACATACTTATTAAAGAACCCAAAATTCTTTAAATAAAACCCTTTCTCATTTACGCCGCCGGCATAGTCCATACGATAACCTTTACGGCCAGTATTATCAATGGTAAATCTACCTTCAGTACATTCATACCAGTCCCCTTTGTCATCGGCTACCCATTGATTTGAAAACTGTACCTCCCGTTGATAAATACCTTGATCAGGGTTAAAATTTTCTAAGAAAGAATGAAAGCCTGTTAAATATTGATTCGTCTGAGGACGTTCAAATTCGGCTATAATTTGCCATTTACCTACTTCAGGCGCATAAAACCAAGCAGTATAAGCAGTATAATTATTTGCAATAGGTCTACCTCGCAATAAGAATTTATAAGTACTTCCGGCTTTCCAATTAAATTTCAAATAGCTTTGTCCACCAGAGCCTTCGTTTCCGAATTCGCCGGTATGAACAGTTTGACCTTTTGTTTTCAAAATTATCTTATGGTCATCAGGAATTTCTTTAGGATCATCTGTTGTAAAAGGACTCCATACGGAGAATAAGACACGACGTTCTGTACTGCTATTTACCTGCATACCAAAATATCCTACATTAAAACCATTGGACATAAAATAAGATCCTTCCACATCACTACCCTTTGGAACAGTAACTTCGTTATAATAATATTCTATATTCTTATCTTTCGGTTGTTGATATCCCATGTGGGTCGACGGCCCTCGTCTACCCCAGTAGAAGAAATTATCTTCATTATCTTTAACATAGTTCATTTGACCATCGGAAGCTGTTCCTTTCAAAACGTAACCACCTATTGTCGGATACAATGAAGCTGTAGTTTTTGCTTTTAATTCAATTGCGTGATATCCGGTATCCGCAATACTAAAATCAGCAACATTGATCAGTCCTTTTTGATTCGGTTCTATTGTTACATCAACGCTTTTACCAGCGAATGTAAAAGTGAATTTCCCACCAGCATTGGCTTCAAGTACCTGAACGGAAAGATTTACCTGACCAGTTTTACCAAAGCGAACAAATGTTTTTACTGTCCGTTTATTGTCTTTCCAATTTTCAATCTTTCCATTCTTTACAATAGATTCTCTATGATTGCTATTCGGATACTCCCAACTATTACCTCCAATAGGGACAAAATTCTCTTTTCCCGATGTCAAAGACTGTGCGTAAGCTAGCGTCAGATTCAAAGAAAGGTAGAGAAATAATAACTTTTTTATTGATTTCATGTTTATAATAATTAATTATAGCACTAAATATAATGATAGGAATAGGAATATAGAACAGTCCAAAATATTTAAAAAAAACAACCGATTGCATTTTAACTGCAATCGGTTGTTGATTCGTATAAAAAATCTGTTACATCAGCTTTTAATCTTTCTGCTGTCCTCTGGTATCATGTCCAGGTTTGGAAATAGAAGTTCGCATGTCTGTATCTGCCTGTATATTTTGCATCTTATAATAATCCATTACACCCAAATTTCCATTTCTAAAAGCTTCCGCCATAGCTAATGGCAACTGTGCTTCGGCCTCAATAACTTTCGCTCTTGCTTCCTGTGCCTTGGCACGCATCTCTTGTTCACTTGCAACAGCCATTGCTCTACGCTCTTCTGCTCTTGCATTAGCAACTTTCAAATCAGCTTCAGCTTGATCTGTCTGCAATTTTGCTCCTACGTTTTCACCGATATCTATATCTGCAATATCAATAGATAATATTTCAAATGCCGTACCGCTATCAAGTCCTTTTGAAAGAACAGTTTTAGAGATTCGATCTGGATTTTCTAAGACCTGCTTATGACTTTCCGACGAGCCTATCGTTGTTACGATACCTTCACCGACACGCGCTAAGATAGTTTCTTCGCCGGCACCACCAACTAATTGATTGATATTGGCGCGAACAGTAACTCGTGCTTTCGCTATTAATTGAATTCCATCTTTAGCAACAGCTGCCACTGGAGGTGTATTAATAACTTGAGGATTTACTGATAACTGCACAGCATCAAATACATCACGACCTGCCAAATCAATAGCTGTAGCAAGCTTGAAACTCAAAGGAATATTTGCCTTATCGGCGGATATTAAAGCTTTAATTACTCTATTAACATTTCCCCCCGCCAAATAATGGGTTTCAATTTCATTAGATGTGATGTTTAGTCCTGCTTTTGTTGAGATTATCATTGCGTTAGTGACCAAAGAAGGTGGCACTTTACGTAATCGCATCAAAACCAAGTTCAATAAACTAATTTTAACATTAGAAAGCTGTGCGGTAAACCAAAGATTTACAGGTAATAAATAAAGCAATAGAAACAAGGCTACAATACAGCCTATAATCATTAAAGCGAAAGAAAAATTTGGATCCATTTGATTAGATTAATTAAATAGTAATTGTCTTAAAGATATCAAATAATGATCAAACATGAGCCAAAACAATTTAAAAAGTGTAAATAAAGTAAAATCCAACCAAACTCAACTTCCAAATATTAACCTCAAAAACTACGAGTACTTCCTCATTTTTTTACTACTTTTACTTAGAACTAGCATTGATTTCTAATTTGCCACTTTTCCCTTAAAAATTATTGAAACACGCTAAAGAACAGCTTTCTTTGACGCATTTGAATGATAAAAAAGGAATCAAAAGAAATCAGAAAATTATTATGCTATTACTCTAATGTCAATTAGCGTATTATTTTAACGTGTTATCAAAAAATATTACTCTTATATCAAGATGAAAAAGCTACGTTTTCAACAACAACTCATCATTGGAATTATATTTTCATTTCTAATCATACTTTCGGCATCGTTATTATTTTTCATCCAATTGGATAAAAGTACGGCTCATGAACAAGACCTTATACAAAAAGCAGAAGCAAAGTTTGATCTCATCGATAATATCAAGAATAGTGTTGCCCGAGTAAATGATGCAAAACTTAAGTTTTATACAGAAAAAAATGCAAGTGTATTTGCACCCTATGCTGGTGAAATAACTGTGGTTCTTGAAACTATAAAAAACTTAAGCAAAAAGGACAGCTACTATACATTTGATGCTAACAAGCTAAATAATTTAAAAAATACCATTTTAGATTTCTATGACTTCGAGCGAGCCATCTCGTTAAGTAAGGAAAACAAATTTAAAGCGCTAAATGTAAACAATAAACGAGCTGATATTCAAAATCAGATTTCTATAATCTCCAAAGACTTAATCGATAAAAGAAAAGAATTAATTAAAAAATCAACAGATAGATTAGAAAATATCAGGTATTTAACTTACTTTTTAGTTTTTGTGGGTCTAGCGATCATGATCTATATATTCATCATTGTTCTTAATGTTTTTAAAACATTAAAAAAGAGTATAATTGATGAAAAGAAGTCCAATACAGCCCTTTTAAAATTAACCTCTAAAGTTGAACAAGACAACTCTATTTTAAATAACATCAACACTTTAGACCACAACCTTCGAGGCGATTTTAATGAAAAACAAATTGCAACGATAGGACTCGATAATATCTGTAAAACGACTTCCTCTCTTGCTGGTACAGTATATGTCAAAAAAGAAAATAGCACCCTTTTTTCCCTATTAGCAAATAAAGGAATCCCATTAGATGTCCCTATTAAAACTTTTATTTCAGAAGGAGATGGGATACTCAGTGATGTGATTAATAATCAAAAATTAACGATCATTCGCGATGTAAATGCAAACAAATATCAGATTGCGTCTTCGTTAATTGATCAATTTGAAACGAATCTCTATCTTATTCCGATCGTATATGAAGAACAATCTATTGGTATAATTGAATTAGTATGTCCAAAAGACAAAAAGAATGAAAATGAAAATATTGAATATTTACACCGCGTTAGCAAAATATTAGCTGTTAGTTTGAAAGTTGCGCAAGCGCATTCAAAGATGGCGGAACTCTATGAAGAATTACAGCAACAAACGGAAGAATTAGAAGCGCAACAGGAGGAACTGAGAACAACGAATGAGGAATTAAGTTATAAAACGAATTTGCTAGAAGCATCCGAAGAGGAATTGAGAGTACAGCAAGAGGAGCTCGTACAAACAAATAATGAACTGGATGAAAAAGCTAAGTTACTACAGGAGCAGAATAATGAATTAGAAAAAGCAAAAGATAACATTGCTTTAAAAATCAAAGAGGTTGAGTCAGCCTCTAATTACAAATCAGAATTCATGGCAAACATGAGCCATGAACTGCGTACGCCTTTAAATAGTATTTTAATATTAGCAAAATTATTACAAGATAATAAACTAGACAATCTAACTGGTGAACAAATCAAATATGCCAGTGTGATCCATAATGCCGGCACTGATTTACTTCATTTAATCAATGACTTACTTGATCTTGCTAAGATAGAATCGGGCAAAGTGGAACTGGCACAGGAGAACATTGACAACAAAGATCTCATCGATTATATCTTAAATTTCTTCAAGAATACTGCGGAAGACAAAGGAATCAATTTCAAGATAGCTCTTTCTCCAGATGTGCCTACTCATTTTTATTCGGATGAATATCGGATCCAGCAGATCTTGAAAAACTTACTATCAAATGCTTTCAAATTCACCAATCCTAATGGAAATGTAACACTTGATATTGGTATAACTAAGGGTGATGAACTTACTTTTAAAGTTATCGATTCTGGAATTGGCATTGCTGCTGATAAACAAAAACTCATATTCGAAGCTTTTAGACAAGAAGATGGTTCTACAAGCCGCAAGTATGGTGGAACTGGTTTAGGATTATCAATATGTAGAGAAACTGCAAAATTACTAGGTGGTCGAATCACATTATCGAGTGAAATCGGAGTCGGAAGTACCTTTATGTTTACATTGCCACTACGCACTGCGCCAGGTACCATTCAAACGCTTAAATCTAATGAGGAACATACTGAAAAAATAATCCCGTCCACTGAAACCGATGATTCAATACTGTTACCAGAAAATAAAGATATAATTCAAAACCCGGATGACCTGAATACCTTGTTGATTATTGAAGATGATTTGATTTTTGCAGAAATATTAAAGGATTATGCCGAAGCATATCATTACCGTGTCATACTTGCCCATGACGGAGAAGAAGGATTAGAAAAGGCAATGGCACTAAGACCAAAGGCGATTATTTTGGATATTATGCTTCCTAAAATTGATGGTTGGAATGTACTAAAAGTTTTAAAATCAAATCGGGAGACCTCCTCAATACCAGTACATATGATGTCTGCAGGGACGTATTTGGATAATGAACCAATCAATGCCGGAGCTATCGGATTTATGGCTAAGCCAGTTTCTGAAAAAACCCTTCAAAAGACATTTGAAAAAATTCAATCCATGCTTTCGAATGTTATGAAAAGAGTTTTACTTATTGAAGACCAAAAAGTACAAAGCGATTTTATCAAACATGGTCTAAAAGATGAAAAACTAACAGTAGATCAAGCCTATGACGCCAATAAAGCACTTGAATTATTGAAGAATAAAGCGAATAATTACGATTGTATTATTTTAGATTTAAATCTTCCAGATAAATCAGGGTTAGAATTACTAGACGAAATAAAATCCTTAGAGACATACAATGAAACTCCTATCATCATCAACACGGCGATGGAATTGACCTCTGAACAGACTACTAGAATTTTAAAACACTCACAAGCTATGGTTTTAAAATCTGCCAATCAAACGACAGATTAGTAGACGAAGTACGTCTTTTCCTGAATAAAATTGACCAGAAAACAGAAAATAAATCGAGGATAATTGATAAAGCAAATGATTTTCAACTTGAAAAAACATTAGAAAACAAAACAATTTTACTAGCAGATGATGATATGCGAAATATCTTTGCATTGACAAGTGCATTTGAAAGTTTAAATATTCATGTTGAAATTGCCAATAATGGTCAGGAAGCGCTTGATATTCTCAATTTAGAAAATAACATTGATCTGGTATTAATGGATATTATGATGCCCGTTATGGATGGATATGAAGCCATTGCCAATATCCGTAAAAATAAAAAGTATCAGGAGTTACCCATCATTGCCATAACAGCAAAAGCGATGAAAGGTGATAAAGAAAAAGCTATCGAAGCGGGTGCCAATGACTATGTCAGTAAGCCTATTGATATTGACAAATTAATTTCATTGATCCGTGTTTGGGTTAGTTAAATAGAATTAGATATGTTAGACTATTCCGAATTAGACGACGTTATAGAAATCATAAAAAATTTCCATGGATTAGATATCTCTGGATATTCAAAAGCATCTTTAAAAAGACGAGTTACCCGCATCATGGACATTAATAAACTGGATGTCGTTGGTCTTAAATCAAATCTGATCAATCAGGAAGGTTTTATACATTATTTCATCCCAGAAATGACGGTAAATGTTACAGAAATGTTTCGGGACCCCGACTTTTATTCATCTGTAACCACAAAACTATTCCCCTATCTGGAAACTTATCCACATATAAAAATATGGAGTGCCGGCTGTTCTACAGGCGAAGAAGTTTATTCCCTAGCTATTTTACTAAAAGAAGCTAATTTACTCAACAGATCGTTTATATATGGTACTGATATTAATTCGCAGGTTATAGAAAAAGCAAAAAAAGGTATTTACACCTTAACAAAGCTTAAGGAGTATTCCGAAAATTATATCAAAACAAAAACTGAACATTCTTTATCCGAGTATTATACCGCGATGTATGATGCAGCCACCATTCAGAATGATCTAAAAAAAATATACTATTTTCTATTCACAATTTAATTTCTGATGGTGTTTTTAATGAATTTCAATTAATTACATGTAGAAATGTATTAATCTACTTTGATCTTAAATTACAAGAAAAAGTACTTGATCTTTTTTATGATTCTTTGTGCAAATTAGGATTTCTATGCTTAGGATCAAAAGAATCCCTAATCAACTATAAGCACGCAAACCGATTCAAGTTAATTGATAAAAAAAACAATATCTATCAAAAAATAGCGTAAGAAATATCATATGGAATAAGCTATTTCGTAAGCGGGCGAGATCCAGTACATAACAAAGATTTCATTAACGCTATAAACGAGCTTAATAATAACACTAAAACGAACACGCATTAAAAAAATTAGCCGTATATGAATAAGGGCAATAAAATATTACTGTTGGGAGGATCTGCCGGAGGTTTTGGTGTGATTTTAAATCTATTAAAATCAATACCGAAGAACTTTCAGATTCCAATACTTGTAATCGTTCATCGTAACCCAAAATTTGAATCTAATTTTGAGCAAGTTTTAAAAAAAAACTATGCCCTACAAATTAAATCGGCTGAAGATAAAGAACAGATTCAAGGAGGAAAGGTTTATTTTGCGCCCCCTGGTTACCATTTATTGATAGAACCTGATTTCAAACTTGCATTAGATAATTCAGAACCCGTCCAATTTTCAAGGCCTTCGATTGATGTCACATTTGAATCAGCATCCGAAGTTTATAAAGAGAACTGTATCGCAATTTTGTTTTCGGGAGCGAATCAAGATGGTGCAAAAGGCTTATTAGCAATTAAAAATAGGGGCGGAATATGTATAGTACAACATCCAGATTCTGCAGAAGTTCCTACAATGCCTCAAGCAGCTATCGATTTACATGCTCAACATCATATTTATACAACAGAAGAAATTGTAAAGTACATTGATCATTTAAATGGACTAGTATAATGAAGAATATAAACTTATTAATAGTTGATGATAAAATTGAAAATCTCATTAGCCTTACAGCATTATTAAATGATATTGTAGGTATCAATATTATCAGTAGCCAAGATCCTAATGAAGCACTTCGCATCTGCTATAAACAAAACATTGATATTGCATTGGTTGATGTACAAATGCCAGACATTAATGGGTTCGAATTTGTGGAGCTTATCAAGCATAATCCGAAAACCAGCCACATTATTGCCATCATGGTTACGGCTATATCTAAAGAGGAAAAATATCTCATTCAAGGATTGAACAGTGGGGCTGTCGACTACCTTTATAAACCCCTAAGTCCTGAAATCACCATTGCTAAAGTAAAATCCTTTATTCAGCAGGTGCAAACTCAAAACGAGATTAAAGAAAAAAATCAGGCTTTAGAGAACTCCAAAGAAGAACTTATACGAGCAAAGGAAGAGGCAGAATTAGCCCGAAAATCCAAAGAAACTTTTCTAGCAAATATGAGTCATGAAATTAGAACACCAATCAATGGTGTGATGGGAATCGCTCAAATGTTAAAAAACTCACCGCTTTCACTTGAACAACAAGATTGGGTCAATAAGTTAAATAGTGCATCGCTCAATTTACTTAATATCGTAAATGATATTTTAGATCTTTCCAAATTTGATTCCGGAATGATGAAACTAGAAATTGAACCCACCTCCGTACATGATATAACAGACGACCTCAAAAATCTATTTGTACATAAAGCGATTCATCAAGGTCTAAATTTTTCTATTTATATCGATGAAAAAATAGATAGTTTTTTCTTAGCAGATCCATTGCGATTAAAACAAATTCTCACCAATTTCATATCAAATAGTTTCAAATTTACTGCAGAAGGCAGTATCACTTTAAATATCAATTTAATTGATAGCAATGTTTCAAAACTTCACCTACAATTTCAAGTTACCGACACTGGAATAGGTATACCGGAACATTCTTTGGAGAAAATCTTTTTTGCATTCGAACAGGGTGAGGATGGAATCACGAAAAAATTTGGAGGAACAGGTCTTGGTTTAGCAATTGTGAAAAAACTCTCCATATTGTTAGGAGGAAAAGTTACTGCTGTTAGTACTTATGGAAAAGGGAGTGAATTTACATTTGACTGTTGGTTTGACAGAACAAATGCAGTCACAAAGTCTAAACCTGAAAAAATACTATACTCAGAACTCAAAAGTTTCGATAATTTAAAAATTCTAGTGGCAGAAGACAATGAATTGAATAGTTTCATGCTTGCTAATATCCTCAGAACTTGGAACTGTGAAATTAAAACTGCTAATAATGGTAAAGCCGCGCTTGAAAAGGTAGAAAGTGAAGATTTTGACATTATTTTCATGGATTCACATATGCCTATTATGAGCGGTTTTGAGACTATCCGTAGAATCAGACAGCATGATAATCCAGCAATTTCGAATATTCTTATCATATCGATATCCGCATCTGTGCTTGAGGCAGAACAACAGGAAGCTCTTGATGCTGGAGCGAACAATGTGATTGGAAAACCTTTCGATCCAAACCACCTACATGAAATGATAGAAAAAATGTTACGCAAAAAATACAATTAAAAGCAATATTTTCCTTATTTTTAGTAAAAATATAATTAACATAATGAAAAAATTATTTGTTTTACCAGTTATTGCCTTAGCAGTAGCCTTTGCTTCTTGCGGTGGCGATTCAACGAAAAAAGAAACCAGTTCAACAACTGAACAAACAACTCCAGAGGTTGCTGAAACAGAAACAGAAAAAATCCCTGGAATTGAGAATGTAGAGCTTTCTAATACATTAGCTTTAGAAGGTAATGATGCAATGAAATATGATAAAAACCTATTCCGCGTAAAAGCTGGAGAGAGCGTTGAGTTAAATTTTAAGAATGCTGGTACTATGCCTAAAGAATCTATGGGGCATAATGTTGTCATTTTAAAACCAGGAACTGACCTAGCGACATTTGGCGCTGAAGCAGCTGGTGCTCAAGCAGATGAATATGTACCTAAATCAGCACTTTCTTCTGTAATTGCACATACAAAATTATTAGGTCCAGGTGAAACAGATAAAATCACCTTCACTTTAGAAAAAGGAACTTATGATTTCATCTGTAGCTTTCCAGGACATTACGGTGTAATGCAAGGAAAGATTGTTGCAGAATAATCATTCAGAAATATTTCAATGAGGCATTCCTTAAATAGGGATGCCTTTTTTTATGACATTATAACGAGACTTCTATTTCAAATTTATACACGTTTTTAACAAAATAGATTTCCTATAATGTTAATTATGACTAAATTTGCTCAAACATTTAAAACGTAATAGATGCAATACGACGTAATAGTAATTGGAAGTGGACCAGGCGGATATGTAGCAGCAATCCGTTGTGCACAATTAGGGTTAAAAACTGCTGTAATTGAGAAGTATAACACTTTTGGAGGAACTTGTTTAAATGTAGGTTGTATTCCTTCAAAGGCTTTATTAGATTCATCTGAGCATTACCACAATGCTGCACATTCTTTCGAAGCACATGGTATTAGCTTAAGCAATTTAAAAGTTGATATTAAAAAGATGATTGCTCGTAAAGACGATGTTATCAATCAAAATACTGCAGGTATCACATACCTGTTCAAAAAGAACAAAGTTGAAAGTTTCCAAGGAATTGGTTCATTTGTAGATAAGAACACCATTAAAATCACAAAAGATGATGGTACTTCTGAGCAAATTACAGGTAAAAATGTAATTATTGCTACAGGTTCGAAACCTACTTATTTACCATTCTTACCAGTAGATAAAAAAAGAATTATTACTTCGACAGAAGCTTTAAATTTAACAGAAATTCCTAAACACTTAATCGTAATCGGTGGTGGTGTTATTGGTCTTGAGTTGGGTTCTGTTTACGCTCGTCTTGGTTCTAAAGTATCTGTTGTAGAATTTGCAAAATCAATCATCGGAACTATGGATGGTGGTTTAGGTAAAGAATTACAACGCGTTTTGAAAAAATCAGTTGGTATGGAGTTCTATACTGGCCACAAAGTTACAGGAGCAACTTCAAAAGGTAAAACTGTAACTGTGACAGCTGAAAACCCTAAAGGTGAAATCATCTCATTAGAAGGTGATTACTGTATCGTAGCTGTAGGACGTACTGCTTATACGGATAATTTAGGTTTAGAAAATATCGGTATCACTGTTGAAGAAAGAGGTAAAAAAATCACAGTAAACGATCATTTAGAAACAATCGTTCCAGGTGTATACGCAATTGGAGACGTTGTCAAAGGTGCTATGCTAGCGCACAAAGCAGAAGATGAAGGTATCTTCGTAGCAGAAAGCATTGTTGGTCAAAAACCACATATCGATTATAATTTAATTCCTGGTGTTGTTTACACTTGGCCTGAGGTTGCCTCTGTAGGTAAAACAGAAGAGCAATTAAAAGAAGCTGGTGTTAAATACAAAACGGGGTCATTCTCATTCAAAGCTTCTGGTCGTGCCAAAGCTTCGATGGATACGGATGGTTTTGTAAAAATATTAGCTGATGCTGAAACTGATGAAGTTATTGGTGTACATATGATCGGACCAAGAGCTGCTGATATGATTGCAGAAGCAGTCGTAGCGATGGAATATCGCGCATCAGCAGAAGATATCGGTCGCATTTGCCATGCACACCCGACATATACGGAAGCAATAAAAGAAGCTGCGTTAGCCGCAACTTCGAATAGAGCAATTCACGCTTAAAATACTAAAAAGGGGAAAATAAAATTTTCCCCTTTCTTTTTCAACAAACCAAGCCCAAAATAAAACATGAATTTCTATACAAGAAAATGGGTAAAACCAGAAGACTTAAACCCTAACGGTTCACTATTTGGGGGGACCCTATTGAGATGGATTGATGAAGAAGCAGTTATCTATGCAATTGTGCAATTGGCCAATTCACATGTAGTAACGAAGTATATTTCTGAAATCAATTTCGTCAGTTCGGCTCAACAAGGTGATATTATAGAATTAGGGATAGAAGCAACTAATTTTGGTACAACCTCTATCACGATGCGATGTGAGGTTCGCAACAAAATTACGAGAAAAACAATTCTATCCATCGACAAATTAGTTTTTGTCAACCTTAATAAAGAAGGCACACCAACACCGCACGGACGCACCGAAATTACTTATGCCTATGTCGGTATTGATAAAATAAAAAAGGATGAATAAATCATCCTTTTTTATTTTCTATTTCTTTTGACCATTAATAATCTTCTTCACATCCAATTCTACCCAGAAACCTATAATAGGAATTAGAGATAAGACAAAATAAGTCAATGGTCGTTTCCAGTTCCATTTATATTCTACTGTGCACATGATCAACATAATGACAAATATGACGACAAAAAAGCCATGAATCGACCTGCAATTCTCACCGCTTCGGGCGTTTCAAAAAAATATTTCATCGGCATAGCAAAGAAAAACAAACAAATGGTTGAAACAGCTTCCCAAAGTGCTATTTGTCTAAAAATACGGAGCATAAAAACTTGATTTAAAAATAAGTAATCCCAAAAATAGAATTATTTAGTGAGATGGATATTTTTTCTGAATGCTTTGACCTTCCTTTGACATATTAATCTTTAAAATGACGTGCGCTTATTAAAATCTGCCAATATAATGTCGCTCAATTTTATAACATTCAGAATGCGTACTTTTGAATAAGCTTTGCTATTCTGAATCTCAAGAAATTCAGAAATAGATTGAGCATTCAACTACACAATAATTATTTTATGAATTACGACATCATTGTAATTGGTAGTGGTCCTGGTGGATATGTTGCTGCCATTAGAGCCTCACAATTAGGTTTCAAAACTGCTATCATCGAGCGCGAATCTTTAGGAGGTATTTGTCTAAATTGGGGCTGTATCCCGACGAAAGCTCTATTAAAAAGTGCACAAGTTTTTGAATATTTAAATCATGCTGCTGAATATGGTATTAATGTACAAGGTGGTGAGCCTGACTTTGATGCTATTGTAAAAAGAAGTCGTGGCGTAGCAGATGGAATGAGCAAGGGTATTCAATTCTTAATGAAAAAGAATAAGATTGACGTCATTAATGGTACTGCAAAAATTAAAACCGGTGGTAAGATCGATGTTAAAGCTGCAGATGGTTCATCAAAAGAATACACCGCGAAACATACTATTTTAGCTACTGGTGCAAGATCACGTGAATTACCAAATTTACCACAAGACGGTAAAAGATCATCGGTTACAGACAAGCATTAGTATTACCAAAACAACCAAAATCACTTGTGATTGTTGGATCTGGAGCTATTGGAATCGAATTTGCATATTTCTACAATGCAATTGGTACGAAAGTAACAGTAGTAGAATTCATGGACAGAATCGTTCCTGTTGAAGATGAAGAAATATCAAAACAATTAGAAAAAAGCTTAAAGAAACAAGGCATTAACATTTTAACTTCATCTGAAGTACAATCTGTTGATACTTCAGGTACTTTAAGTAAAGTAAATATCAAGTCTGCTAAAGGCATGGAAGTTATCGAGGCTGAAGTTGTATTATCAGCAGTAGGTATCATGCCAAATATCGAAAACCTAGGTCTTGAAGAAGTTGGTGTAAAAACAGACCGTGGCCGTGTTGTGGTTGACGATTATTATAAAACAAATATCGACGGCGTTTATGCTATCGGTGATATCGTAAAAGGACAAGCTCTTGCACACGTTGCTTCAGCAGAAGGAATTTTATGTATAGAAGCGATTAAAGGTCTTCATGTAGAACCAATTGACTATAACAACATCCCTGGATGTACCTATTGTTCTCCTGAAATTGCTTCAGTAGGTTATACTGAGAAAGCGGCAAAAGAAGCTGGTTACGAAGTTAAAGTAGGTAAATTTCCTTTTTCTGCTTCAGGTAAAGCATCTGCTTCTGGAGCAAAAGATGGTTTTGTAAAAGTTATCTTTGATGCAAAATACGGTGAATTCTTAGGAGCTCATATGATCGGTGCAAATGTTACGGAATTGATTGCTGAAATTGTTGTAGCAAGAAAATTAGAAACAACTGGTCATGAAATGATTAAAGCGATCCATCCTCACCCAACTATGAGTGAAGCTATTATGGAAGCTTGTGCCGATGCTTACGATGAAGTGATACACTTATAACGGTAAAACGGACAACATAAAATAGAAAGGGCTTATCATAATGATAAGCCCTTTCTATTTTATGTTAAAAGAATGATTACATAATCAATCTCGACTTAAATACAATCTGTTGTGGAGCAAGATCAGGATTATTTATTTTTTCAAATAAAATCTCAGCTGCTTTCTTAGCTTGGTTACCTGGAAATTGTTCGATACATCCCATTGGAGGGTTTTCCATATATTTCCAGAGAGGATAATTCGCATAACTAATAAAGTGAATATCATGATTAAGAACCAGACCTCTGTTTCGGGCAGCCTTCATAACATCTAAAGTCACAAAGTCATTAAAAGACACAACTGCTGTAGGCCTTTCAGGTAAGGCATATAGTTTCTCCATAGCAGCCTCATTTCCCTCAGTCGTTAAATCCGTATTCACAATATACTTTTCATCATAGTCCAAGCCATTACGTTTCAAAGCGGATAGAAAGGAATTTTTGCGTTCTTCACTTGCAGGAAGCAATTGTGGACCATTAATAAGTGCTATTTTAGCATGACCCCGAGCAACGAAAGCATCAATAGCTTCGTTCATACCTGTTGCTAGATCACTTTCAACTTTATTAATTTTAGGAATATCGGGTACACAGTCAAAGAATACAATTGGTGTTCCAGAATTTTCTAGCTTTTCAAGAAACTCAAGATTTGTGGTATTTTTACCTACTGACATTAAAACACCATCAACACGATGGCTTTTAAAGGTTTTCAAAATTCTCTCTTCTCTTTCGGCATCGTCCAAAGATTGCCCCATGATCACGGTATACTTACGGTCGTTGGAAACATTTTCAATTTCACTAATTGCAGAAGAGAAAAATGGTTCAGATAGACTTGGTAATAAAACACCGATTGTAAAAGTTTTGCGTTGCTTAAAAAATATCGCCGTTTGGTTAGGCTCATAATTCAATTCCTCAGCAACTTTTTTCACACGCATGGTCGTCACTAATCCAATACTTGGATGGTCATTCAACGCTCGAGATACAGTAGAGGGTGAAATTTTCAGCTTCTTCGCTATTTCCTTAATTGTTGTTGGTTTATCTCCTTGTATACTCATAGTCGAATCTCACTAAATTTACATTCTGATAAATATAACATTTTTTAGCATATTTTTTAGAATTAGAGTTTAATTTTAGAAAAAAGCAATTAATTAAACAAATTTAAACAACTGATAATCAATGGCTAAATCGAAAAACTAACAATCTTGATATATAAAATCATTTTTAGCTATTTGTAGCTCATTAGCTATATAATCGAGAGGATCTAAATTGCGGAATTTTAACTCATCAACAAAATAAACCTTTAATTTAGATGCCAAAGGCCCCCACTCCATATGTTTTATTTTATTCAACTGCATAAGCGGATTCCCTTTCGTCAAAATACAGATCTGTTTATCTGCATTAACAATAGCTGTTAATAATTCTGGAATACCATCTTTCATCAATAATTTAACGGGTAAAACAGCATTAACAAATAATCTTTCGAAATGCTCTTTATACTTTAAATCAAAATGAAAAACTTCGGCAGCATGTTCAAAGATCATATCTTCTCCTTGATTATCTAGATGATTCTTAAAAAATGTAACCAAATCAGCCTGAGGAGGAAAGGTCTCTGTAAATTCAAGAAAATTAGCGAAAAGATAATAGACCTGTAATAAATAGTCCCGTTTTGGATAAATAACGTCATCCAGTTCAAAAATAAATACCTTTTTATCCTTTGGGAAATCTTGATATCTTAACATAAAACAATTAATCTTTTGAAACAGCACATAAGGCAAAATCATCACCTGAATCCGATACCACAAACAAACCATCCAATCCAGGATGTTCAGTTGTAAAATCATCAATCAATGACTTACCATCAACTAATAAAGCAAGTGATAATTCTTTTGGTGGATTTTCAATCACATAGTAATCTAGCAAAACGTCCTGAGCTGGAACAATTACCTTAATATCATATTCTTCAAATAAAATTTTGGCCACGGCTAGAGGTTCAAATTCATAACCTCCCAATGGCAGGACATAGTCAATCTGATGATCTAAACTTATTTTTAATACTTCGTGAGCATAGGTTGGCATTAACCCCGCAGGCAATTTAAAATACTTGCCTGAATTTAATAACAGTGATGGAATCTCCTCAGAACTCGCAAAAAAGATTTCAAATTCATCCCCTAATAGCTTTGCAATACGTTGCCCAAGCCCTCTAGTTCCAAAGGTTATTAGTATTCTTTTTTTCATCAGAATAAAGTGTTTTTTTAAGCGATAAAGTTATTATGAGCAATACATTTATCGCGGTTTATGTATTCTAAGTGACTTATAATGACTGTATACATACTATACGATCACAATTCCATCACGCATATGAATAGTACGGTCCGAAATACGTGCCAGCTCTTCATTATGAGTAACGATTACAAAAGTTTGTTCAAATTTATCCCTTAGGTCAAAAAACAACTGATGTAATGCTGTAGCATTTTCAGAATCTAGATTTCCTGAAGGTTCATCTGCCAAAATAATAAAAGGGTTATTAATTAAGGCACGAGCAACAGATACACGTTGTTGTTCTCCACCAGACATTTGAGTCGGCTTATGGCTAGCCCGATGTGCTACACCTAATAAATCCAATATCTCCATCGCACGAACTTCTGCATCTTTGCGCCCCACACCTTTAATAAATGCTGGGATACACACATTTTCCAAAGCCGTAAATTCTGGGAGTAGGTGATGGAACTGAAAAACAAACCCGATATGTTCATTGCGAAAGGCACTCAGTTTTTTGCATTCAGTGCACTGATGTTGGTTCCATTGATATACAGTTCTCCCTTATCTGCTAAATCCAAGGTCCCTAAAATGTGAAGAAGCGTACTTTTTCCAGCTCCAGAAGCTCCAACAATACTCACAATTTCACCCTTTGCAACTTCTATATCCACCCCTTTTAATATAGGTAAAGGACCGTATGATTTGAAAATACTTTTGGCTTGTAACATCATATGACAAAGTTAAATATTTTTTATGAACAAAACCTTTGAATAAATCAAGACCTTTTAACTCCATATCCGCCAAGTAGTATATAATAAAAGTCAATTTAAGCTAAATTTATGCTTCAGAACTTGACCATTCACTTAAAAAATAATACTTTTACAACACAAACATTTTTGCAATGAACATTCACGAATATCAAGGAAAAGAAATACTTAAAAGTTTTGGCGTAAGAGTACAAGAAGGTATTGTTGCTGAAACTCCAGAGCAAGCTGTAGAAGCTGCTAAAAAATTGAAAGAAGAATACAATTCTGACTGGGTTGTAATCAAGGCTCAAATTCATGCTGGTGGTCGCGGTAAAGGTGGTGGCGTTAAATTAGCTAAAAACCTAGAAGAAGTATCACAACGTGCTACAGATATCATCGGTATGCAATTAGTAACTCCTCAAACTGGCGCTGAAGGTAAAAAAGTAAATAAAGTATTAGTTGCTCAAGATGTTTACTATCCTGGTGAAAGTGAAACTAAAGAATTTTATGTATCTGTGTTATTAGACCGTGCTAAAGGTCGTAATATCATTATGTATTCTACAGAAGGTGGAATGGATATTGAAGAAGTAGCAGAGAAAACTCCAAACTTAATCTTCAAAGAAGAAATCGACCCTAAGTTGGTTTACAAGGTTTCCAAGCACGTAAAATTGCTTTCAACTTAGGCTTAACTGGTGGTGCACATAAAGAAATGGTGAAATTCGTTGCTGCTTTATATAAAGCATACGATTCAACAGATTCTTCTATGTTCGAAATCAATCCTGTATTAAAAACATCTGATGATAAAATCTTAGCTGTAGATGCGAAGTAGACTTAGATGAGAACGCATTATACCGTCACCCGGATTATGCAGCATTACGTGATGTAACGGAAGAAGATCCTACAGAAGTTGAAGCTGGTAAATCTAACTTAAACTATGTAAAACTTGACGGTAACGTAGGTTGTATGGTAAATGGTGCTGGTCTTGCAATGGCAACTATGGATATCATCAAAATTGCTGGTGGTGAGCCTGCTAACTTCCTAGATGTAGGTGGTACTGCAAATGCTGAAACGGTAAAAGCTGGTTTCAATATCATTTTATCAGATCCAAATGTAAAAGCAATCTTAATTAACATCTTCGGTGGTATCGTTCGTTGTGACCGTGTTGCGCAAGGTGTAATCGATGCTTATAATGAAATCGGAAATATTCCTGTGCCAATTATCGTACGTCTTCAAGGTACAAATGCTGCTGAAGCGAAAAAATTAATTGATGATTCAGGCTTACAAGTTTATTCTGCAATTCAATTACAAGAAGCTGCTGAATTAGTAACTAAAGTATTAAAAGGATAATCTTCCCTTTAAAACAATATCAAAAGCCTCTGAAAATCTCAGAGGCTTTTTTAATTAAAACAAATACCGAATATTTCTAAATAAATAAAGGATTTTTATAAATTATACCCTATTTTTGAGTTTCATACAAAAAAATAAGATCCTGATCTATTATTTAGACCTGATTTGAAATGCCACAATAAAAATGGAACATACACGTATAAAAGAATTATTAAATGCCACTGAATTTGGGCATGAAGTTATTGTTAAAGGATGGGTTAAAACTTTCCGAAACAATCAATTTATAGCAATCAATGATGGATCTTCCATTCACAACATCCAAGCAGTAGTTGATTTTGAAAACACACCCGATGCTTTATTAAAAAGGATCACAACAGGTGCTGCATTACGCATAAAAGGAAATTTAATTGAATCACAAGGTAAAGGTCAAAAAGTTGAGATCAAAGTAAATGAGTTGACGATCTTAGGTGATTCAGATGCTGAAAAATATCCTTTGCAACCTAAAAAACACAGCTTAGAATTTTTACGTGAAATCGCTCACTTACGTTTCCGTACAACGACATTCAATGCTGTCTTTAAAGTACGTAATGCCTTAGCATTTGCTGTTCACAAATTCTTCAATGACAAAGATTTTGTGTACATGCATACGCCAATTATTACTGGTTCTGATGCAGAGGGTGCTGGTGAAATGTTCCGTGTAACTTCATTAGATCTTAACAATATTCCACGTACAGAAAATGGTGATATTGATTTTAAAGAAGACTTTTTTGGTAAATCTACTAATCTAACCGTATCAGGACAATTAGAAGGTGAATTAGCAGCTATGGCCCTTGGGAATATCTATACCTTTGGTCCAACTTTCCGAGCTGAAAATTCTAATACAACTCGTCACTTAGCAGAATTCTGGATGATTGAACCAGAAATGGCATTTTATGAGTTGGAAGATAACATGGATTTAGCGGAAGATTTGTTGAAGTATGTCATCAAGTATGCGCTGGATACCTGTCCTGAAGAAATTGAATTTTTAAAAACACGTTTATTAGAAGAGGAGAAAAATAAACCTGCGGCAGAAAGAGCAGAATTAAATCTAATAGATAAATTAACGTTTGTACTGAATAATGATTTCGAACGCGTAACCTATACAGAAGCGATCGACATATTGAAGCGCAGTAAACCAAATCAAAAGAAACAATTTAAATACTTAATTGATGAATGGGGAGCTGATTTACAGTCCGAGCACGAACGTTATTTAGTAGAGAAACATTATAAAAAACCGGTGATCCTGATTGATTATCCAGCGGAGATCAAATCATTTTATATGAAGCAAAATGATGTAGATGCTAATGGACACAAAACAGTACGCGCGATGGATATTCTTTTCCCGGGAATCGGTGAAATGGTGGGCGGATCACAACGTGAAGAAAATTTAGATAAGTTATTATCACGTATGGCTGAAGTCAACATCCCTGCGGAAGAAATGGAATGGTTCTTAGATACACGTCGTTATGGCTCAGCTCCGCATTCCGGTTTTGGACTAGGATTCGAGCGTTTGGTATTATTTGTAACAGGAATGACCAATATTAGAGATGTTATTCCGTTCCCTCGTACACCGAACAACGCAGAATTTTAATCGATAGCAATACGATAGCAAGCGGTCAAAACATATCCAGTTTTGACCGTTTTTCTTTTATCTATAAATAATTTGTAATTTAGCACTATATCTCAACGTTATGTTAGTCCGAATTTACGATAATAACCCCAATGAAAAGTCAATACAGCAAGTTGTTGACGTTCTAAAAAAAGGTGGAGTCATCATCTACCCCACCGATACGGTTTATGGTATAGGATGCGACATTACAAATCAGAAAGCAATAGAAAAAGTTTGTGAAATTAGAGGATTAAAGGCAGATAAAGCCAATCTATCCTTTATTTGCTATGACTTGACAGATATATCTTTGTATACCAAACCATTTGATACAACCGTTTTTAGAGTATTAAAAAAAGCCCTTCCAGGTCCATTTACATTTATCTTTAATGCCAGCAGTCAAGTTCCAAAATTATTAAGTTCCAAAAAGAAAACAGTGGGTATCCGTGTTCCTGATAATAATATCGTACGCGAAATCGTACGTGTGCTTGGTAATCCCATTGTTACAGCCTCCATTCGAGATGAAGATGACATTCTAGAGTATTCAACAGATCCAGAATTGATCCATGAAAAATATGAAAATCTAGTCGATTTAGTAATTGATGGTGGTTATGGTGATAATGTTGCTTCTACAGTAGTTGACCTTACAGAGGGCGAATTTGAAGTTATCAGAGCTGGCAAAGGAAACTTAGAGGAATATCTATAAGATATTCCTATTCTCCACCTGTTTCTTTAAAGCTTCATTAAAAGACTTAAAACCATTGGAGGTTACACCATAAATCATTTTTCGAAAAAAATAAACCAACACTCCTGAAAAGTATTCACCTTGAGTCACAACTGTTTCATGATCGGATTTTTTTTCGAGTATAAAATAATGTTCGCCATCGAACAAACCTGGAATAAAAAGACTGCCTTTCCAACGAAGCTCCTTCTGAGGATTGATAACTAAAAACATCGGATTCATGGTCATACTTGGTCCATCAGGCTGTTCCAATCTAACCTTCGATCTTTCTCCAACGCTTGGAATAGAAAAAAAATGCTTAATTGTAGGGCTCCAGATAGAGTAACTATTAAAATCAGCTAATACATTCCAAACTGATTCGATTGATGTATTAATAGTAATTGTCTGTTCGATATGTGCTTTCATATACCAAAACTAGTATATTCAAATAACCATACACTTGACTTTTATCAAGAATTAATTTTTGCTCTTATTCGGCTCAATGTTTCTGGAGACATACCCAGTACAGACGCAATGTATTGAAGCGGCACTCGGTTAAACAGCGCTTTATGCTGTTCAAAATATAAATGATAGCGTTCTTCTGCCGTATGCGCTATAAAGTTATATATGCGCTCTTCCAATTGTAAAAAACATTTGGCTATAAATCTTTTTTCCAACCGGTTCCAATCAGGGATCTGCTGTTCAAATAAAAGATAATCCTGTTTAGAAATGGAAAGTAACTTCGTATCCTCTAAGACCTGAATACTCCATCTGGCAGGCTCATCAAAAAGAAACGAAGATAAGTCAGTAACGAAGTACCCCTCCTGCCCTATCCATTGCGTAACCTCGCCTGAAGCATTTTCTTTAAACACGCGGACAATCCCCGACTGAATAAAACTTAATCGATCACAGCGTTTACCGTGCTCTAAAAAATATGTTCCTTTTAAAAGATCCTCTTCGACAAAAGAAGATAATATGGCGGTCAGATTATTGGGGGAAACATCAAAAAGCTTCGCAATTTGATCTTGAAAAAATGTATTCATCTCCTAATACTGAAGATTTGAGAATTAAATTATAAAACGACAAGTTCTTCAACTATGACGTGACCAACATGCTCATTGACTCGTCCCAATATCTGCCTGCGCATTAAAACAAGTTCATTTTTAATTACAGCAGACTCGACCTTTACAAAGAGCTTTTTGTCTTTAATATAGATCTGTTTTGTCCGATTGGCAATAGCTTTACCGATCAACGTTGGCCATACTGCCAAAATAGAAGTTTCTTCAAATTTACGTTTCAATTTGTAAGCATCCAAAAGACGGTCGATCGCCTCTTTTATTGTGATATCATCACTTGAACGAATATATTCCAATCCGCCCTTATACTTCTTATTATACATAAACTTCACCTCCTGCTATGTCAAAGATACGCACTGGACTGGCAATCGCATCAAAAATTCGCTTAATTCTTTTTGCATCTGTATCTGTTAGAAAAATTTGACCAAATTCATCATCAGATACCATCTGCATCAGTTTGTGCGTACGTTTATCATCCAATTTGTCAAAAATATCATCCAAAAGCAATAGTGGTTTAAAGCCTTTCTTTTGTTGAAAAAAGGAATACTGTGCTAATTTTAGTGCAATTAAAAATGATTTTTGCTGACCCTGAGAACCAAATTTTTTCAAGGGCATACCGCCGTGGATGGTGAAAATTAGATCATCTTTATGTATACCCACTGTGGTTCTCTCCAGTGCCCTGTCGCGTTCCAGGTTCTTTTCCAAAATGTTCAAAAATGAATCTTCCATCAAAGGAGATTCATAGACAAGCTGGACAGTCTCTGCATTTTCAGTCAGGTATAAGTAATGCCGATCAAATTCCGGCTGAAATTCAGCCATAAAAGCAATACGTTTATTATAAATGACAGTACCAACTTCATCGAGTTGCATGTTTAGCACTTCAACAAGACCAAGATCCAATACCCCACTTTGTTTGGCCAGCTTTAGTAGCATATTACGCTGGGCAATGATTTTATTGTAAATAATAAGCGTATCCAGATATTTATTATCTGTCTGCGAGATGACATTATCGATAAACTTACGGCGCTCTTCACTGCCATCAGTAATAATCAGGGTATCATTAGGAGAAATCATTACCAAAGGAAACTGACCGATATGATCAGCCAATCTAGGATAATCCTTTTTATTTTTCTTAAATTGTTTCTTTTGATTACGTTTGATGCTACAGGAAATAACATCTTGAAATTCGTTTTTTTCGAATGAACCCTGCAACATAAACCAGTCTTGGCCCTGTTTAATATGTTGGGAGTCGATGGGATTAAAATAACTTTTACATAGGGAAAGATAATGTATAGCATCCAAAAGATTGGTTTTACCAACACCATTATCCCCCGCAAAAGCATTTACCTCCGGTAGGAATTCTAAAGAAGACTCTGAATAATTTTTAAAATTTAAAACTGAAAGCTGACGCAACCACATAGCACAAAGATACGCTATTTAGCGTAGCAACTCATCTATTTTATTTCTTCAAAATCCACAAATTCACCAGCATTGTCAGCCACTTTTCTTTTTGACTCTTGTTTAGGTGGAACATAATCTACCGATATACGACCATCTGTTTTTGGAGCTGATTGCGAACTGTTATTATTTTGACCAAATGTTTCATAATGGAACGAGCCACCACCATTGGTATAGGTAGAGCCACCTTGTTGCTGCGCTTTTTTCATAAGCTTTTCTGCAGCCTTACGCATTGCAAATGGTAATATTAATCGAATTAAGAATTTAACTAAATACCATACAGCGAATGCAATCAATAAAAATTTTAATAATCCTGCCATAACTTTATATTCGTTGTCATTTTAATCAAAAATAAAGAATCTCGTTCAAAACAGTTGTCTTAAAAATGTCAGTATATTCGATTTAACAATTTTTAAGGGTTCGTTTTGGACTTTGCTGTCTCAATTGCACGAAATAATTCCTCTTGACGTTGCGTACCAATTACGTATACCAGACCATCTTTATCTGTTAACCATACCGCATCTTTCCCACCTGCATAAAACTTAATCTTACCATTAATATGTAGATTATAAATAGGATTATTGAAGAAAAACTTACTAAATGGTTTTTTTCCACCTTAACAATTGAACTCAATTCAATTTTAACTAAGCGCGTAGTCCATAAGCCACTCAACATCACCTTTCCTTCAAAAACTTCGATACGATACAGCAATAGATACATCATGACTACAGAGGTAATAATGATCGCTATTCCGACTAAAAAAACAATTGACTGGAAAGTAATTGATCTATGTTGAGATAAACAGCTGTAAAACAAAACAAGGCCAGAACCAGACGTACACTTATCCAAACACGGTCCCGTCCCAAATATTGATTTTCAGTATATAGAAGTCCTTCTTTTATCATGTTATTTACAGCTTAAAATAAACACTTTATTTGTATTTCCACTTATTTTATATCGATTATCAAGTTGATAATTTGCTACCCAGATGATATCGCCGTTACCGTTTATTAAAATGGGAACATTTCCCTTTTCAAAAACATTCACCTTATAATTATTAAAAAGATCACTCAATTTTTTACGCCCTGTCATTCCCAAAGGATAGAAATAATCACCCGTTTTCCAAGCTCTTAGCGTCAAAGGAAAAATCAGAAGATTAGCATCTATTTTTGCAATCTGCTTATCCCGAACGATAGAAACATCATGACTATAATCACAACAAAAGCTATAATTTCTCCAAGATACAGATTTAGTTTCTGAAGTAATAATGGTTTCATCTTCCTGCTTATACTCTTTTTCACGAATAATCAAAAAATCGCGATCAAGTAACAGATCGTATCCCTCAGATTGAAACAATCGACCGGATTCCTTATCAAAACATGATTGGAGATCGGTCAGCACACTTTTACTAAAACAAAATGGAGAAAATAATTCATACAACAGGGGAAGATCCGTTATATGCTTCCGAAGCTTTTCCTTTTCAATAATCCAAGCTTCTTGTTCCTTTATAAAAAGGTCATTACGAAGGGGTGTTATGAATTGTTGCAACAAAGCATAGCTTTCCTTGAAGTGAGCAATGTTCTGTTCAAAAATACGTTCAAAATCAGGTTGCATTTTTTTAAATTGCGGAATGATGTCTATACGTACTTTATTACGCGCATATTTCGTCGAAAAGTTGGATTGATCATCACGGTATGGAATCTGATATTCCTGGACATAATGCAATACTTCCTCTGCTTTAAGAAACAGTAATGGACGAATCAGGCGGTCGCGTTTTGCCTGAATGCCCTGTAGGCCTTGAAGGCCTGTTCCACGGGATAGATTTAACAACACCGTTTCAATATGATCATTCAAATGCTGTGCAACAGCTATTTTGTCAAAACTTAACGCTTCTCTTAATTCTTCAAACCAGGAATACCGCAGTTCGCGCGCAGCCATCTGTATAGAAATTCCTCTTTCGGAAGCTATCTGCTCTGTGTCGAAATGCCTTACATAAAAAGGGATACCATGCGCTTCAGCGAAATCCCGAACCAAGCACTCATCCAGATCAGATTCTGCACCACGTAATTTAAAATTACAATGAGCAATAGCTATCTGATAACCGGCCTTTGCCAATAAAAAAGTCAAAAGCATCGAATCGCGTCCACCGCTCACTGTCAACAAGATCTTATCATCAGCCTCAAAAAGGCTGTTATCTTTGATAAAAAATGTTAATCTTTCCAGCAAATTCATATATCAAAGATAATGTATATTTTTTGAGCATATATTTGTTTAAATGAAAAATTACCATTAATCAACAAGTTCAATTAAAATACATATTTTTGTCTCTGTGAAACAATACTTTTTGTCCTTTATATTTATGGCCCTGGGCCTCATGCTAGCATCTGCACAACAGCAAGATGAACTCCGTTTATTGTCGTCTTCTTACAGTGTTCTCAATTCAAAAACAGGCAATGCAATGTTTTACAGACCGGTTTATGAACATAAAGGATCTACCCTCTCTGCAGATAGCGGTTATTTACATAAAGACGACATAGGGCGCCAGTTTTTTGAAGCTACAGCAATGTGATCATTACACAGCCTACCGGGACTCAAATATTCGCGGATAAACTTCACTACGATGCGGCTTCACAAAATGCAACGCTAACGCAAAACGTCCGTATGGTCAGTCGGTCTTCCATACTTACGACCAATCATTTGCAGTATAACATGAGAAGCAGTGTTGGAAACTATTATGGTGGCGGCCGTATCACTAGTGGTACAGATACCATTACGAGTACCAATGCGACTTATTTCGAAAATACACAAGATGCCTTTTTCAATAAAAAAGTCGTGGTACGTACACCAAATGTCAAAATATACACGGATTCAATGAAGTATAATTCGCCTAGCAGTATGACTTACTTCTATACCCCTACCAATATCAAAGGGAATAAAGGGGAAAATCTATATACAGAAAAAGGAGATTATAATACCAATACCGGCGTAGCAAACTTCACAAAGAAAAATCTATATACCGAAGGCAGTAAAATGCTAAAAGGAGATACGTTGCATTATGACCGACGAACCGGAGAAGGAGAAGCGATCCGGAATGTTGTATTTGTCGACACGACTGATAAGTTTTATGCCTATGGGGACAAAGGATTATATCGACAGTCTGATGAATCCATCACAATGACCGACAAGCCTTTGATCATCTCTGTTGTCAAAAAAGATAGTACGCAAAGTGATTCAACAAATACTGGAAATACAAAAACCAATCCGTCCAACAAAAAAGAGGTAAAGAAGAAAGAAAAAGAAGATAAAAAGGTTAAAGAAGAAGTTGTCTCAAAAGATGATAACAAGGGAGAGAATAAACTAGTCAAATTAGATCCTGTAGTAGTATCTAAGGACTCTGTACAGATGGATTCTATATTTATGACTGCAGATACCCTGTTCTCAAAAATGATTCTCCGAAGCACCTACATACCCAAAAATTTCAAACTAAGCCGTGACGGTGGTGAGCTCGATGTAGAGGTAGATGAAGATTATGGAGACGATAATGATAGTACGGATACCGATTTTACAGCAGGTTTAGATTCTTTGCAGCTGAAAGGTGATACCTTAGGAAAAAAGGAAATCAATAACGATGCACCTCAAAAGAAAATTAAAGACAAGCAAGCTGTCTTAAAAGAAAAAACCAAACAGGAGCCTAAAAAAGCAAGTCCAAATACTGAAAAAACAACAGCAAAACCTGTTGTAAAAGATTTAAATCGTTTTGAATTAGAGAAAAATAGTAAGGCTGACAGTATTTTGCGAAAAAATGCAGTCGTCCCAAAAGCAGATTATAGTGATCAGATCTTTAATAAAGCTCTTAAAGCTGCGAAAAACAATCATGAAAAACCTGCAGCTCCACCCGACACAGCAAAAACCCGTATTGTCAAAGCATACCATAATGTGCGCATGTTTAAATCCGATTTTCAAGCTGTAGCAGATTCTGTTTACTATGGTATGGCAGATTCTATGTTCAGGCTAATGGGAAAACCAATGATCTGGGCAGAGAAATCTCAAATATCCGGTGATACGATTTTTCTGCAATTTGTTAATCAGAAACTGGACAATACGTTAATTGTAGGTAATGCTTTTATGGTAAATGCAACTTTGGACTCCGCTAAATACAATCAGTTAAAAGGCCGTAAAATAACAGGATTCTTTGATAAAAACAGTTTAGAGCGGATGTTTGTTGATGGTAATGCCGAAAACATCATTTATGTCGTCAATGAAGAAACCAATGTAGCAACAGAATTATTCCATGATCGCAGCAGCCGCATTAAAATTTATATGGAAAACAATAAATTGAAAGAGTATGTTTCCATTAGAAAAGTTGATGGTAAAGTCTACCCAATTGCCCAGTTAACGCAAGAAAAAGAATTTCTACCGGGGTTTATCTGGAGGCCGGAAGATAGACCGAAGTCAAAAGAAGATTTACTCAATAGAAAACGATCTGTTGCAAAAGACGAGATTAAAGTTCCCGAGGCTGAAAACAAAGAGGGAAAACCTAAAGAGAAAACAATTAAGAATATAGAAAGCGAACCGGAGGAAAAGCCTCAGGAAGAAGTTAAAAAGCAAACTGCGCCTAAGCGGGAAATTCAGAAAATGGAAAGTAAGGCTCCAGGAGAAAAATTGCAGGCCGTACAAGATAGCACTCTTATTAAAGCAGTTTCTCCAAATAGAGAATCGATCAAAAAGTAAGATTTAATTAAAAGATCATCAACAATGCGGCCTGTCAATAATACCGCATTGTTGATGATCTTCAAATAAGTTAATGTCTTTCGGAAACCAACAAGCGCTTAGCACTATCTGCAGCGATCACAAGACCTGCTGCCAACATAATAATATCTTTTATAACCAAACGCCCTGCTGCGGAAAGGTAGGGAAATCCATAGTGAGGTGTCGGAAAATCACCACCTAAATTTGGCACAAATGTTTCTGGCGTGGTAATCAAGAATGATAAAGTCACGAGGGACATCCCAAATGTCAAAACACCACTAAGCAATCCTATTTTCGGAAACCATATACCCAATAAAACAAAAAATCCAATTCCGACAATAACTGCTCCCAAGCCATAAGAAAATAGATATGTCCTATTTTCATTATGCCAATCCACATTTTTTTGAACAGTTTTACCTTCAGGATTTTTATACTGCTGATACTCTGGTGCCTTCTTGCTGTAAAAAAAGACATAACAGGACTATTGGCTACAAAAGGAACAATACCATCAGCTTCGTACTGAAATGCCTTTAAACCACCTATCCATGCCATCACAAGAAAGACTGCAAAACGTAAAAAATTAATAAATTGATTTTGTAGTCCCGCTAGAAAAGAAATAAATCTGTACATAGTTGTCTATATTTGATATAGCTACAAATTTCCATTTAATAAATCAGCTATGACATGGACAAATCGGTAAATTCAATAGATTATTTAGCCACAATGGAGATCCCTACACGCTCTCGAAAACCTGAAGGAGAAATACCAACATTCTTCTTAAAATACCGGCTAAAGTAAAACTCATCTTCAAATTGAAGCTTTGCCGCTATTTCTTTGACAGATAAATATGTCAGATGCAACATTTTTTTGCTTCAAGAACAACACGATCCTGGATCAATTGGGAAGGAGATTTTCCCAATTCTTTTTTAACCTTTTTGCTGAATGAATCTACTCCAAGAGCAAGTTCATGTGCATAAAATTGCACCGATCTCTCGAAAAGAAAAGCAGACTCCAATAGTTCTTGAAATTTTAGACTAACTGTCAATTCGTTCTGATAAACATCGGTATGAACAAGCTGAAGAGATTTTTCCTTACTACAAAGGGCCAAAACAAGTTGTAGATAAGATTTTAATACAGATTCAGAAAATGGACTTCCTCCACCCTTCTCCACTTCAATTTTATTAAAAATTGTTTTTATTTCAGTAAATAAAATCGGAGAAATGGTCACAAATGGTGTTAAGTAGATATTGTTAAATAATAAACCATTGCAAGCAACTTCCTTTTTATGATATTCAATGCAGTAAAAATCACCATGGAACTCCAATTTAATAATGGAAGTCGGTGTTAGCCCCTGCCACTGGAAATGTTGATAAGGAGATAAAAAAACCAAACTATAAGCCGCGCTGGAATAATTTGAAAAATCAACCGAAAATTTCGCCGGATTTTCGAGCATAAAAATCTGATATAAAGCTGATTGAAAATCATCTCCGAGCGAAGATGTATGAAGATGCTGAATATCGATTAACATAGTTTTTCTCCTAAATTTTTAGCTCTATTATAATCTACTTTGAAAAAAAATAAAATAGACTATTCTAGGGTTCGCTTGATTAAAGTAACATCGATTTACAGCTGGCTAAATTGAAAAGCAACACTCACTGCTATAATACTGCTCTTTGACCAGTTTTTATAAAAAACTTTTCTAATACCAGGACAGAAACCAGATCTTCTACCATCTGATTTTCAAACCGCTTAACAAACTGATGTGCATTTTTAATGATTTCTTCTGCCTTTTCCGGATTTTCGATATAATAATTTAATTTCACTTCTAAATCCGAATAATCATCTTGGATATGTATATAATGATAATCAGGGATCAATAACCCTTCCATAAACCATGTTTCAAACTTTGGAATTGGCATTACGGCAATAGAATTTGATGACATCACCCATTTCAAATTGGTCGCCACATCATTTCCTTCTAAGGCCAGTATAAATTTATAATGTAGATGTTCTGTAATTGAAATCGCAGGTTTATACCAGCCTTTATGTTGATTCTTTTTAGAGACATCTCCTAAATCGCACAGAGGATGATCAAAATAGATCTGAAAAAAACGGCTTCTGTGCTCCTGTTGAACTGTAGCGCGTCCCAGCAACATATTTTTTTTATCTCGAAAAGCAATCTCATCTTTGATAAAATTAAAATGCCTGACTTTATCCATATTTAGCAATACTGAATTGCAGTTATTTCCTCCAATAGGTCTGCTTTTCACAATTGCAGGTGTTTGGGGAATATCAACAACATCACCTGGAATCATATCTATTCGGAGATCACCGTCAAAATATCGTAAATATTCTTTCAGATCAAAATAATAAACCGAACCTTTTTTAGGTCTCTTCATATCCTTTAAGTAGCAAGCACCCTCTCCCACTGTTTGAATTTCATCTAGCTTATTGTAATAAGCCAGACGATCAACAATAGCCTGGTCATAAGAAGAAAGATTGTTGATCATTGCTACTCTTTTGGATCGAAACAAAGGCAAAAATGAATATTCCCGGAAACTCGCTTTCACATAATATCCAAACTTAAAATTCTTATTCTTAAAAAATATTCGTTTTATATTCATTTCTAATTACTCAAAAACGCGGCTAATTTATGAACAGCGACTGCCCGGTGGCTGATACTATTTTTCTCGTCTGCAGTCATTTCCGCAAATGTTTTACTATAGCCATTTGGTATAAAAATAGGGTCATAACCAAATCCATCCGCACCTTTACATTCATCAATAATGTGGCCTTCAATACTACCTTCAAAAAAATGTTGCTGACCGTTTAGGTTAAGTGAAATCACTGTTTTAAATCGAGCGGTACGATTAGCGATACCTGCTAACTTCTCTAGAACCAAATTAATATTTTTTTCCATATCACGCTACCAGAATAACGGGCCGAATACACACCTGGTTCACCATTTAATGCATCAATTTCCAACCCAGAATCATCTCCGAAACAATTTAATCCATATTTATTGACTAAATAATCTGTCTTCTGTTTTGCATTCTCATGAAAAGTAACACCTGTTTCAGGAATATCTTCATGCAATCAATATCAGCCAAAGATTTAAGTAGGAATTTCTTTCCTACAATAGCCTGCACCTCTTCCAATTTATGTGCATTATTAGTCGCAAAAATAAGTTCAATCATCCGAATAAGATTTTATTCAAATGTATTAAATATAATAGAAAAAACAGCTAATTATCCGAGCTAAAGACTAGCTCTGATGTTGAATTAATGACTTAAACTCAGTCCAAAAAGCTTTTTTCTTAACCATGTCTGCAAACATCTCTTCAAAACTGTATGTATTGAAGACTGTCGCAATACGACCGTGCATATAGGAGTTATGCGCAATCTCAGGCAACTTTAATGATAAAGGTTCAACGCCTAGAAGAACAATCTTTTTAGGAGTGAAAAATGACATGATTCGCTTAAAGTCATTTGGATTGTGTGCATTGGCCAAATTAACAACCGCAACATCAGCAACTGTTAGCTTAAGCGCCCCAATTGTCTTTACAAATGCCTCCTCTGCTTCCGGAGAAAAGTAAGGATAAGCGGGATATCTTAAGATAAACAGAATTCCTTTTGCTTTAGAGCCTTGATATATAAATTCCTCAACAGATTCCTGATGAGCAGTAACCTGTTGAGGATTTAAAGGTGAAGATACCGATTCAGACTGACCCGAAAAAGCTTCTACAGCATCGGCCGTCGCGAATATAGTCTCGGACATGAATGCCTGTAAAGCAATGGGGTCTGTAGTCAGTAAATTCGACATATTCTTATTATTTACCCAAAATATAAGAGAAAATCAAAGGAGCAACAATAGTTGCATCAGACTCAACTACGAATTTAGGTGTATCGATATCTAATTTACCCCAAGTGATTTTTTCATTTGGAACAGCACCAGAGTAAGAACCGTAAGATGTTGTTGAATCAGAGATCTGACAGAAGTAAGACCAGAAAGGAACATCTTCCCACTCTAAATCTTGGTACATCATCGGAACAACACAAATAGGGAAATCACCAGAGATACCACCACCGATTTGGAAGAAACCAACACCCTTACCAGAAGAGTTAGCACGGTACCACTCTGTTAAGTAAATCATATATTCGATACCAGATTTCACTGTATGAACATTTAATTTACCTTTGATTACATTAGAAGTAAAGATGTTACCTGTCGTTGAATCTTCCCATCCTGGACAAACAATAGGCAAGTTTTTCTCTGCAGCAGCAACAATCCAAGAGTTTTTAGGATCAATTTCGTAATATTGTTCCAACACTCCAGAATTAACCACCTGGTATAAAAATTCGTGTGGTAAATAACGCTCACCTTTTGCTTCAGCTGCATGCCATACATCTTCCAGATGTTTCTGTAAACGACGGAATGCTTCCTCTTCAGGAATACAAGTATCTGTAACACGATTATAATGTTGATCTAATAATTCTCTTTCTTGCTCTGGAGTCAAGTCACGATAGTTAGGAACACGCTTGTAATGTGAGTGTGCTACTAAATTCATAACATCCTCCTCCAGGTTAGCACCTGTACATGAGATGATATGTACTTTATCTTGACGAATCATTTCAGCCAAAGAAATTCCCAATTCAGCAGTACTCATTGCACCACCTAAAGAAATTAACATTTTACCACCTTCTAATAGATGAGCCTCATAACCTTTAGCTGCATCCACCAATGCCGCAGCATTGAAGTGAAGGTAATTTTCCTCAATAAACTGAGAAATAGGACCTTTTTGTGTACTCATAATATTTTGTTACTTTTAATAAAATAATAAGTGTAGCAAAGGTACTGAATATTATTTATTTTAAGCTTGGAGGTCTGCCAAACAGCATGCTATTCAAGCATTTTTTAACAAATGTTAAATATTTGCAATCTTAAATTACCCATCGCTCACAGGAATCCAAAAATTCCTGGTTAATATCAGCACCAATACCCGGAAGATCCGAAAGATGAATATGATATCCTTTATATTGAATACCACCGACAACAGGATCCTCTAGATGGCCGACCATACAAGTATCCAAATCATAAAACTTCACATTCGGCGCAGCATAAGCAAAATGAACTTTCGCGGCTAAAGCAATCGACTTTCAAGCATCCCCCCTATCATACAGGGAATATTAAATTCAGCAGCTATTGCGGCAATTTTTAATGCCTCATGAATGCCTCCTGATTTTGAAAATTTAATATTAATATAGTCACAGGCATCTGCACGACACAAGCGCTCCGCATCATGATGGCTATAAACAGATTCATCTGCCATGATCAGAACCGTTGTTTCGGTACGAAGTTCAGGAAGCAAATGATCTAAATAAGTACGCATAGGCTGTTCACAAAACTGAATCTTAAAAGGTTCCAGTCCCTGCAAAGCTTCTACAGCACCTTCGTATGTCCATCCTTGATTTGCATCAATACGAATCGGCATATCAAAGCCGACCGCTTTACGGATTTCCCGAATCCTTGCGATATCCGTTTTAGGATCCTTGCCCAATTTCACTTTCAACATCACAGCCCCTGCACGGTACAACTCTTTTACCTTAGCTGCCATTTCTTCCGGACTGGCGATACCTAAAGTGATATCGGTTACGATCTCTCGTGGAATACCTTTTAAAAATTGATATAACGGAACTCCTGCATTTTTTGATGCAATATCATATAAAGCCATGTCAAATGCAGATTTTATTGTTGTATTGCCGGCTATATACATATTTAGCTCTGCGAGACGCTCCTCTATATTTAAAGGATCTTTACCTTTCCATAACTTCGCAAAGTCACGCGCTATCACTAAACAGGTGTCCTGGGTTTCCCCTACAATCATAGGAAAGGCAGAACATTCACCAACCCCAACGATTTCGGTATCCGTAAGAATCCGAATAAAGGTGTTCTGTGCAAAATCCATAGTGCCTGTTGCAATGACAAAAGGCTCCATAGGAATGCTTAATCTATAAATTTCTATTTCAGTGATTTTCATGGTTTAAACTATTATGTATTTCCTACCTCACAGCGAAAATAACAAAAGCTAAGATAGATAAAGAATATCTAAAATATAGCGCAAAGCTTATCCGTTCCAGAATTAGTTATATACTGAAATCTATTATTTTTTAAGGACCTGTCTCCGATCGACTTCTTATTGAGATCGGAATACAATGCGCAAAGGAAAGTCCGTGAAAGTCCATGGAAGTCCGTAAAAGTCCATACAAGTGCATACGTTCTTTCGCCTTACTCCGACATTGCTAGGGCACTGGCAGGACAACTCTTCGAGTCTGGTTCGAGTACCCTTCGACTATTATTCGACAGGTATTCGGCAGGGTGGCGAACACCTACCGAATAAAACACGAACAACTGTGGGACCTGCCTCCTATCTCTCCCCTAGCAAACTCGAACTTAAGTCAAACGGCAGTCATTCACAATTGAATAAAGTAAGAGTTCATTTCGCCCTTCGTTCGCAAAAGGTTCGAAAAGGATTCGGCTTGCTTATACCGATCCTATACCCATCCTATACCTCGCCTATACTGAAACAGTAGACAAACGGAAGACAAACAGTAGACAAACGGAAGACAAACAGTAGACAAACAGAAGACAAAAGGTAGAGCTTTACCGAAGGCTTCCCGAACAAAGTGCGAATAAAGAGTGAAGCATACTTTAATCAAGTAAAAGGCAGATAATCTTGATGAACCCGCTTTAAAACTGCGTCACCAATCATTAAGATAATACAAATCATTTATTACAACACGTAACATGCTCATTCAAAAAACAAATCACAAAGCTCTTCCAAAATACAATATCAGCAATAAAAGACTTTTTATTTACAAATAACATAAGCTTATTTAAAATAATTTATAAAATCTATAATATTTTAATGTTTTTATTCATATATTAGCAAAGTAATAATTGAATAGGAAGATGATTGAAAGTAACACAAATCAGCAAGGGCTATACGACCCGAGTTTTGAGCATGACGCCTGTGGGGTTGGTTTTGTAGCGCATATTAAAGGAATAAAATCACATGCACAGGTAAAAGATGCCTTGACCATGTTAGAAAATATGGAGCATCGTGGTGCTTGTGGCTGTGATCCAGAGAGTGGAGATGGCGCAGGTATTATGATCCAATTACCACATGAGTTTCTTTGGGAAGAATGTATTAACCTGGGTATACAACTTAAAGAACCAGGATATTATGGAGCAGGAATGGTTTTCCTACCCAAAGAACCTGAAATGAACAAAATTTGCAGAACAGTTATACAAGAAGCGGCTACTGAAAGGGATATGAAATTCCTTGGATTTCGGGATGTACCAGTAAGTAGAGCAGGTATAGGCCCGACAGCATTAAGCGCTGAACCCGAAATAGTTCAATTCTTTATCGACAGACCCGAGACCGTACATAACACTGAAGAATTTGAACGCAAATTATTTGTCCTCAGACGTTTGATTATCCAAAAAATCAAACAATATCAAGAATACCCACTACCGCTTTACTTCGCTTCCTTATCTTGCAAAACAATTATTTATAAAGGTCAGTTGACAACTTACCAAGTTGGCACTTATTTTAAAGACCTTCGCGATCCAAGAGTTGTTTCTGCATTTGGATTAGTACACTCTCGCTTTTCAACCAATACTTTCCCTTCCTGGTCTTTAGCACAGCCTTTCCGTATGTTAGCGCATAATGGTGAGATCAACACATTAACAGGAAATCTGAACTGGTTTTACGCAGGCATGCGTGCGCTTTCGTCTCCTTATTTTACAGAAGAAGAGATGGAGATCTTACTACCTGTTGTAGACCGTGGTCAATCTGATTCTGCATGTCTAGACAATGTTGCAGAACTTTTATTACACAGTGGCCGTAGTCTTTCCCATGTGATGCTGATGCTGGTACCTGAAGCTTGGATGGCAATACACAAATGGATCCATTAAAACGGGCATTTTACGAATACCACGCCACATTAATGGAGCCTTGGGATGGTCCAGCTGCTCTTTGTTTTACTGATGGCAAGTCCATTGGTGCAACCTTAGATCGAAACGGACTGCGTCCGTTACGCTATGCCATCACTTCAGATCATCGTGTTATCGTTGCTTCAGAGGCAGGAGCACTTCCAATTGATGAATCAACAATCATCAAAAAGGGAAGACAACAAGCTGGTAAAATTTTCTTGGTCGATATGGAACAAGGTAAAATTTTATCTGACGAAGAGGTAAAAGGTGACTTAATACGTCAACAGCCTTATGGCGATTGGTTAGACAGTTATAAAATAAAATTAACAGAATTGGCTGAGCCTCGAGTTACCTATACCTACCTGTCTAAAGAATCGGTATTTAAGTATCAGCAGACTTTCGGATATTCGAGAGAAGACTTAGAAACAATTCTAACACCAATGGCATTGACCGGGTATGAGCCAACAGGTTCCATGGGATCTGATGTACCATTAGCTATACTTTCCGATCAACCGCAACACTTATCCAGTTACTTCAAGCAGTTTTTTGCTCAAGTGACAAACCCTCCTATTGATCCAATAAGAGAGCGTTTGGTTATGAGTCTAGCAACATTCATTGGAAATGCAGGCAACATACTCATTGAAGATAAAAAATTCTGTCACTGCGTTACGCTTGAACATCCGATATTGACCTCGAAAGAATTAGAAAAGCTACGGTCAATAGACACGGGTGTATTTCAGGCAAAAACTTTACAATCTTACTTCCGAGCAGATGGTCAAAATGGTTCCCTGGAAGCTGGATTAGAACGTCTTTGTCGTTATGCAGATGATGCTGTACGTGATGGATTCGAAGTATTAATACTTTCAGATCGTGCGATAGATTCGCAACATGCACCTATTCCATCTATATTAGCTGTATCTGCAGTACATCACCATTTAATTAAAACAGGAAACCGCGGTGCTGTTGGTCTTGTTGTAGAAGCTGGAGATGCTTGGGAAGTTCATCATTTTGCATGTTTACTAGCATTCGGAGCCACCGCAATCAATCCTTACATGGCGCTTGCGAGTATTCGTACGATGAAAGAACAAAGTAAAATCGAAACCGAATTAACATGGCCTGAACTTTCCAAAAACTACGTAAAGGCAGTAAATGCAGGATTATTAAAGATATTTTCAAAAATGGGAATATCGACCCTGCAGTCGTATCATGGTGCACAAATCTTTGAAGTATTAGGTTTAGATAAAACTGTTGTAGACAAATATTTTTGCGGTGCTGTATCCCGTATCGGCGGCTTAAACCTTGATGATATTGCACAGGAAGTACTGACAAAACATTGGGTGAATTTCAAAGAAAGCCGTACTCCACAGACGTTACTTCCTGAAGGTGGTCTCTACCAATGGAAACGAAGAGGTGAAGGACACCTTTGGAACCCTGATACTGTACATCTTCTGCAACAGGCTTGTCGCAATGACGACTATGCTACTTATAAAAGATATGCGGAAAAAATAAACAACCAAAAAGAACAGATGTTCACCCTGCGTGGTTTATTAGATTTTGCTAAACATAGAACAGCAATTCCTTTAGAAGAAGTAGAACCAGCTAGTGATATTTTAAAACGCTTTGCCACAGGTGCGATGTCATTTGGTTCTATTTCACATGAAGCACACAGCACACTGGCAATTGCGATGAACCGCATCGGTGCAAAATCAAATACTGGAGAAGGTGGTGAAGATGAGCTCCGTTATCAGCCCCTACCGAATGGCGATTCCATGCGTTCTGCAATCAAACAAGTGGCATCAGCACGATTTGGTGTAACATCTAACTATCTGACACAGGCAGACGAAATACAGATCAAGATGGCACAAGGTGCAAAACCTGGAGAGGGCGGTCAGCTTCCTGGACCTAAGGTTAATGAATGGATTGCTAAAACAAGACATTCAACGCCAGGTGTAGGGTTAATTTCCCCGCCGCCACATCATGACATCTATTCGATTGAAGATTTAGCACAATTGATCTTTGATCTAAAAAATGCAAACCGTGCTGCACGTATCAATGTCAAACTCGTTTCAAAAGCGGGTGTTGGAACTATTGCGGCGGGTGTTGCAAAAGCACATGCCGACGTTATTCTGATAGCAGGATTTGACGGAGGAACAGGAGCTTCTCCGATCAGTTCGACAAAGCACGCAGGTTTACCTTGGGAATTGGGATTAGCAGAAGCACACCAAACTTTGGTGAAAAACAAACTTAGAAGCCGTATCGTACTACAAGCAGATGGACAGGTAAAAACTGGACGGGACATCGTTGTAGCAACCTTATTAGGTGCTGAAGAATGGGGCGTATCAACTGCTGCACTTATTGCTGGTGGCTGTATCATGATGCGTAAGTGTCACTTGAATACTTGTCCAGTAGGTGTAGCCACACAAGATCCAGAATTAAGAAAATTATTCACCGGTAAACCTGAGGACATTGTTAACCTATTCCGCTTCATGGCCGAAGAAATCAGAGAGACCATGGCAGAATTGGGTTTCCGTACCATCAATGAAATGGTAGGAAAAGCACAGTTCCTTAAAAAACGTGAGAACATAGATCATTGGAAAGCTTCCAAAATTGATTTCTCAGGCATATTATATGTTGAGCCCAACGATCCTAATCAGTCTCTTTACAATACTGAAGAACAAGATCACGGCATGGGCATGATCTTAGACTGGGGATTATTGAAACAAGCGAAACATGCCTTAGAAAGCAAAACTCCAGTTTTTGGAACTTTCACGGTTAAAAATACGGATCGTACCATCGGTACGCTATTGTCGAATGAGATTTCTAAACTATACGGATCCGAAGGCTTACCTGATAATACCATCAATTACAAATTTGAAGGTTCTGCGGGACAGAGTTTTGGTACATTCTCAACAAAAGGACTATCATTTGAATTAGAAGGTGAAGCAAATGATTATGTTGGTAAAGGATTATCTGGTGCACAATTAGCGATCTATCCGAAAGCAGAAAGTAAATTGATACCGCATGAAAATATCATCATCGGTAATGTTGCTCTATTTGGTGCTACATCGGGACATCTCTTTATTAATGGACAAGCCGGCGAACGATTTGCTGTTCGTAATTCAGGTGCTACGGCAGTAGTAGAAGGTCTTGGCGACCATGGTTGTGAATACATGACCGGGGGACGTGCACTTATCTTAGGAGCTACTGGAAGAAATTTCGGCGCTGGTATGAGCGGTGGTATCGCCTGGATCTATGATAAGCAAGGAACATTTAGAGACAATTGTAATACTGAAATGGTTGATCTTGATCCATTGGAACAAGAAGATGAAACCGCAATTATTGCATTGCTAAAAAGACATATTTTACTCACAAACAGCAAAATTGCACAACATATCCTCGAAAACTGGACTGCTGAGAAAAACAGCTTTATCAAAGTATTTCCAAAAGAATACAAACAGGTATTACGTACAAAATTAGTTGAAGCATAATCAGGAGGAAAAATCATGGGAAAAATAACAGGATTTAAAGAATACGATCGTGAGCTTCCGCAAAAAGAACCGGTAGCTTACAGAATACAGAATTTTCAGGAATTCAACAAGGGTTACACAGATAGTCAACTGAATACACAGGCCGCACGTTGTATGGACTGCGGTATTCCATTTTGTCACTCAGGATGTCCTTTGGGCAATGTAATACCTGAGTTTAATGATGCCGTTTACGATGGAAAATGGGAAGATGCATACAACATATTGACCTCAACAAATAACTTTCCCGAATTTACAGGAAGAATTTGTCCGGCTCCATGTGAATCGGCCTGTGTATTGGGTATACACAGTTCTCCTATTACCATTGAAGAAATTGAAAAACATATTATTGAAATTGCTTTCAATAAAGGTTATGTAAAACCTAACAAAAGCTATATTAAAACAGATAAAAGAGTTGCTATTGTTGGATCAGGACCTGCGGGTTTAGCTGCAGCCGCACAATTAAATAAAGCTGGTCATGACGTTGTCGTTTTTGAACGTGATGATCAACTGGGAGGCTTACTCCGTTATGGTATTCCAGATTTTAAATTAGACAAGAAAATTATTGACCGCCGGATTTCGGTGATGCAGGAATCAGGTATTAAATTTAACGTAAACGCTGAGGTTGGCAAAAACATCTCCCACCATGAGTTACTTTCTTTTGATGCTGTTATTTTAGCAACAGGCTCAACTGTTCCTTGGCATTTGGATATTCCTGGAAAAGAATTAAAGGGTGTTCATTTCGCGATGGACTTTCTGAAACAACAGAATAAAAAAGTGAGTGGTATTGAATACACGGAAGAGCACATCATCGCCCAAGGAAAACATGTAGTCGTAGTCGGTGACGGTGATACTGGATCGGATTGTATCGGTACTTCCAATCGACAACTGGCACAGAGCATTACCCAGATCGCACGTAAACCAATCCCTGCAAAGGAACGATTAAAGAATAATCCGTGGCCATCAGATAAAATCACCTTCAACACTTCATCATCACAAGAAGAAGGTTGTGACCGACTTTGGGCGACCGAAACAAAAGCTTCATCAGTGATGACCATGGAAATGTCAAAGCTGTTCAGATCATAGAGGTCGAATACGAAGTAGATGATTTCGGTAGAAGAACAAAATTAGGTCAATCAGAGCCTAAAGAAATTCCCGCAGATCTTGTTCTTTTAGCTGTCGGTTATCAACATACAGAGCAACAATTGCCAGAAAAACTGGGTGTTCAAGTCGATAGCCGAGGAAATATAGTAGCGACAGATAAAGCTTACCAGACTTCGGTAGATAAGATCTTTACAGCTGGAGATTGTAGGAAAGGACAATCATTAGTTGTATGGGCGATATCAGAAGGCCGTGAGTGTGCTAGAAAAGTAGACGAATTCCTAATGGGGCATTCGGAGCTTGAAAGCAAAGAAGCTATTCATCAATATGCTTAATACCAATCCTAAATAGAAAAGAATGAGCCCCGTAAATATATTTACGGGGTTTATTCTTTTATAGCACTTCCTGTCACTGACTCATCCGGTTATTTCATCTCAAAAATGAGTAGCATATGGCCCCTCGCTGATCTCAAAAAGCTTTTATTCATTTTAACCGGGACTAAGATTTTCAACCTACATGAAGTTTTTTAATCCTGCGGTTAATTATGGAATTCGTTACTAAGATGCATCATCTTAAATGAACACAGCAAGCTAATTCAAAAAATATGAATAAGATCCTCATAATAGCATTGATTTTATGTCTCCTACTTCAGGGAGAGAATATTAAATCACAGAATAATCCAAATAGACCTATTCCCAGCTTAAAAATATCGAATGATCCAAAAGATCAGGCAAAAGTTAATCTACAGGAGCTCGATATTCAAGTTAATATTTTCGGTAACATCGCGAAAACAACGATGACAATGATCTTCCGTAATAATGAAAACAGAGACTTGGAGGGCATACTGACATTCCCCATGCCTGAAGGTGTTTCGGTAACAGGATACGCCCTTGATATTAATGGAAAACTACGTCAAGCTGTTGCAGTTGATAAGAGCAAAGGGACTGAAGTCTTCGAAAGTATTGAATCTCGTCGTGTAGATCCTGGATTATTAGAGCGTGTAGAAGGCAATAATTTTAAGACCAGAATATATCCTATACCTGCACAAGGTCAACGAACCATTAGCATAACTTATGAAGAGAATTTACAATTCCATGCTTCGACTGGTTTTCAATACCATTTACCTTTAGCCTATAAACAAGCGATCGAGCGGTTTAAACTTCAGATAAATATCTACCAAACAGACCAAGTACCGACATTGATCAGCAAACCAGATGGATCACTCATATTTTCAGAAAAAAATCACATTTATCAAGCGACTATAGCTAAAAACAATTTTATACCTGAGAAATCATTAGTAATTGGACTACCTAAGCGACCAAATGAGAACAAAATTTTGACACAGGTTAATCAAGATCAATCTTTCTATTTCCTTAGCAATATATTTATCGATGCTCCTTCCAAAGCAAAAACCTGGACTAACAAAATTGGGATCATTTGGGACAATTCTTTAAGCGCTAAAGATAAAGACATTCAAAAAGAATTAGCACTTCTGGATCTCATCATACAACAAAAAAAGAATTTAACTGTAGAACTGGGCTTACTGAATATCAGCTATGTAAAAGCGGGAACATTTCACATAGAACAGGGAAATTGGACTGCTCTAAAAAATTATCTCTTGCATTTAACTTATGATGGCGGAACAGACTATTCAAAATTAAATGATCAAGTGCTGCAAGCGGAGGAATATCTTTTCTTTACCGAAGGGTTATCCACATTTGGGTCAAATCAAGTAACCATCAACAAACCAACATATTGTATCTCTTCTTCTGCTATTGCAGATTACAGCACACTCCAGGCCATTAGCAAAAAAACTGGTGCAAAAACGCTCAATCTATTGAACACATCACCTATTGACGGTATCAAGAAATTAAGTTCAGAAAATTTAAAATTTTTAGGGATCAAAGAACATGCTGATTTCTCAGAAATATATCCAGCGATCCATACAGAAGTACAGGATCATATCGCGATTTCAGGTCTCGGAAAAAACAACGATTTAAAACAGATTACCTTACTCTTTGGCTACGGGAATCGTGCAACTCAAGAAGTCAAAATTGACATCAATTATCAAGAAAATGAGTTGGATATTCATAAAATCTGGGCTCAGAAAAAGATTGCAACATTAGATGTTGATTACACGGAAAATAAAGAACGTATTGAAGAACTTGGTAAGCAATTTGGTATTGTTACCCGTAACACAAGTTTAATTGTATTGGAAACCGTGGAAGATTATGTACGATATGCCATCCTGCCTCCAACAGAATTGCTTCCAGCTTATCATAAATTGATTAAAGAACAAAGCGTTCTTCGGGAGGAACGTATGCATGATTTATTGGCACAGGCTGAAACCGCTGTCCAAGAATTAAAAAAATGGTGGCAGACCGACTTCAAAGCAAAGAAAACCTATCCACAGCCTAACAGGATCGTAGAAGAGTCATTTGTAGAGCCCGAAGTTCATCCAATCAATAATGCACAAGCTGCAACATCAAAAATGGTATCATCAGAAAGCAGACAGATGTTTATAGCAGATGATCAATATTCAAATCTGGAGGAAATAGCATTAAGCGATTTAGAAGACCCAGTTTCTGATCAACAGCATTATTCCGGCACTGATGTGAGTGACAGAACAACTGCTGGTGCAAAAATCACCATTCCTGACATTAAAAATGACAATATGTATCTGCAGGTCTTAGAAGAATCAGCGAATCCCTATCAAACATATCTCGAACTTCGCCAAGCATATTTGGGTACTCCGAGCTTCTATTTTGACGTTGCTAATTTTTTCTATCGAAAAGGCACAAAAGAAAAAGCATTATTAGTGTTGAGCTCACTTGCAGATCTTCAAATTGAAAATGCAGATTTATTTAAGACAATAGCTTACACACTTAAACAATGGGAACAATATCAATATGAACTTTACATCAATAAGAAAATCTTAGACTGGCGTCCTATGGATCCGCAAAGCCACCGCGATTATGCTTTAGCATTATTAGATAATAAACAATATCAAAAAGCTTTTGATCAATTATATAGTATCCTAACGCAAAGTTATTCCCCTGAAGCAGCCGATCGCGACGATGGTATAGAAGAAATTATTGTGATGGAGTTAAATAATTTATTAAAATTAAACCAGACTCATGTCAATAGCAATAACATCAGCAAAAAACTAATTGCAGATCTTCCTGTTGATATTCGTATGGTGATCAATTGGAATTCAAACAATACAGATATAGATCTTTGGGTCACAGATCCACATGGAGAAAAATGCTTTTACAGCAATAATAGCACTGCAATGGGAGGACGTTTAAGTAATGATTTTACCGGAGGATATGGCCCTGAACAATTTCTATTAAAAAGAGCAGTCAAAGGAAAATATAAAGTCGAAGTAGATTTTTATAATGATAACTCCTTAACCTTAGCAGGCCCAACAGCGGTTATGGCAGAAATCTTTACCTACTATAGCTCAGGAAAGCAGGAACGCAAGATCATCACGTTATACTTAGATAAACCTAAAGAGCAAAATGTGACCATCGGAACATTTGATTTCTAGCACGAGCTAAGGTCTAAAAAAAAAGCGTGCTTAAAAATCAGATTTAAGCACGCTTTTTTATCATATAAAGCTAAAATAGATAATTAATAGATTTTTCTAATAACCAAGTCCTGTTTCCGTTTCTCGATTTTTGTTTTTAAGTAAGGATAAAAGAAGACTGCACCTAAAACAATGGCAGCACCACCATAAAAACCTAAACTCATCGTCTCTTTTTGACCGAAGATTAGCATGGCCAATAAAATGCCATAAACAGGTTCCAGATTCGTAGTCAAAGCAACTGTAAAAGCACTCAATTCTTTCATCACAGCAACACCCAACACATATGCAACGGCAGTACACAGTACACCTAAAATCAATAAATAGATTAAATCCGATTGATTCAGAGCCATTTTTCATTGAAATCTCCACTGAATAACATAAAAACTGACACCCAGAAAAAAGCGCCCAGCATTTCATAAAATGTGATCAAGGTAGCACTCGATTTTTTAACCATTCTGGCATTTGCAATAGAGAAAATACTTGCACAGAATGCACAGGCTAATCCCGCAAGAATACCTTCGATATAATTGGATTCGAATTGAAATATCATATAGATACCCATTATTATCACTACACCAACTAACATATCCATTAGAGCGATCTTTTTCTTATTGATCAGGGGTTCCAAAATAGAAGTATACAATGTCAAAGAAGATAATGTTACCAAAGCTACTGATACTGTAGATACCTTAATTGCATAAAAAAAGAGTACCCAGTGAAGCCCTACGACCCCTCCGACCATTATGAAAGAAATGAAATTCTTTCTTGTTACCAGAATCTGCTGTTTGCTAACGACAAGATAAATCCAGAGAGAAATTGCCGCAATTATAACCCTGTACCAAACAAGATGAATGGCAGATATCGAAATCAGATTACCTAAAATTCCGGTAAAACCCCATATCAGGATTGTTAAATGCAGAATTAGGACATTCTGATTAATTTTAATTTTTGACATTGTCGACTTGTTTATTTTGGCGCTTTAATAGCCAAATAGATTGCAATAATTAAAAATGTAATATTGGGAATTAACACTGCAACCAAAGGAGGAAGCCCTCCTTTTAATGAGAACATGGTGGCAAATTGAATGAATACGATATAGGTAAAACTCAACCCAATTCCTATACCCAAACTAAGACCAATACCTCCTCTGACCTTCTTAGAGGATAAGGCAACGCCCATCAAAGTAAGCACAAATGCCGAAAAAGGATAGACATAACGTTTATATTTCTCCAATTTAAGATCTGTCATCATCCCTGTACCCCTAATTTCCTCTTTATGAATACGCTCATCCAGCTCTTTCGTATCCATGGCTGTAAAAATATTATCATACAGTTCAAAATCACTCGGCTTCATATCCAAAGTGGTATCTTTTACGGTACCCTTGTCCATTCGTTCATGAAGACCATTAATAATCCGGTTTGTATAATCATGTATTTTCCACTTAGTCGTTACAGAATCCCATGTGATACGCTCAGCGATCATTTTTTCCAATAAGGTATCACCCTTAAATTTTTCCAGTACAAACTTATATCCAATCTTGGAGTTGTTATCAAAGTTGTCTATGTATACATAACTGTTTTTATCAATCTGCATATGCGTGGACACTTTCGTATTATCTTTCAAAGGTTTTACATACACATTTTCAAAACCGATCTTCATTTTATTCGTTTTCGGAATAATATAAAGGTTAAAGACAAAAGAAACTGCAAATATAAGCGTTGCAGAAAAAATATAGGGTCTTAAAAGCCGGTTAAAACTATAGCCGGCACTTAATATGGGTACGATCTCCGTTTGATCGGCCATCTTCGAAGTAAAGAAGATAACAGCGATAAAATTGATCAGAGGACAAAGGAAATTTAAATAAAACGGGATAAATCCTGCGTAATATTCAAATATAATTTTGTCCATAGGAGCATTATATTTCAAGAAATCATCCAATCGCTCAGAAATATCAAAAATGACCATGACGACTGTAAAAATAGCCATCGTGAACACAAATGTGCTCAAGTACTTTTTAATAATGTAACGATCGATAATAGAAAACATAATACTACTAAGATGCAAAAAAATTACAAACGTTGACCTAATACTTTGACCATTTTATTTTTCCAATCGTAGAATGTACCATCTACAATTTTCTCACGTGCCTCATTTACCAGCCATAAATAGAAGTGTAAGTTATGTAAAGAAGCAATCTGTGCACCTAAAAGTCTTGCGAACGGATTAAATGGCGTAAATATGCTTTTGTATATACTTGATCTGAGTAAAGATCACTATCTGGATCAATTGGAGAAAAATCGTCTTTCCATTTTTCATTCTTGATATTGATCGTTCCGTGACGTGTAAAAATCATACCGTTACGTGCATTACGCGTTGGCATTACACAATCAAACATATCTATACCCAAAGCGATGTTTTCAAGTAGATTGATTGGTGTACCTACCCCCATTAGGTAACGTGGTTTATCTTCTGGAAGAATATTACAGACAACTTCCGTCATCGCATACATTTCCTCAGCAGGCTCTCCTACGGATAAACCACCGATTGCATTTCCTTCACGATTGAAAGACGCAATTTTCTCAGCAGATCTTTCACGTAAGTCTTTATATACTGATCCTTGAACAATGGGGAACAATGTCTGGTCATATCCATATAATGGTTCTGTACTGTCAAAACGATCACAACATCTTTTCAGCCAACGGTGAGTCATTTCAATCGAACGACGGGCATACCCATAGTCACATGGATAAGGAGTACACTCATCAAAAGCCATGATAATATCCGCACCGATTACTCGTTGTGTATCCATCACATTTTCAGGAGTAAATAGATGCTTTGAACCATCAATATGTGACCGGAACGTCACACCTTCTTCTCGTATCTTACGATTGTCTGACAATGAATAAACTTGGTAACCTCCAGAATCTGTTAAAATTGGACGGTCCCAACCGTTAAATTTGTGAAGACCACCTGCCTTATTCAAAACATCCAGTCCCGGTCTTAGATATAAATGATAAGTATTTCCCAAAATAATTTGAGCTTTGATATCATTTCTCAATTCGTGCTGATGCACACCTTTGACCGTACCAGCTGTTCCAACCGGCATAAAAATAGGAGTTTGAATTTTTCCGTGAGCTGTCTCAACAACACCTGCACGCGCTTTAGAAAATTTATCTTGTACTTGAAGAGTGAATTTCATTAATCTTTTATTTTTTGGGGATTCTAATTTGATGATTTTTACTGTTTCAGAAGCAAATTCCCCAACATGCTTTTTTTAAAATCTTTGCAAAAATACTATAAAAAGCAATGCAAAGATTGACCTTTTACAAGATTTTAACATTTACAGCACAAAAAACATTATTAAAGCAAATATCCTTGGAACATACTATCTTTGCAACCTATGAACATCGTACAGCAATACGCCTTCTATTACCCTTATATCGCCTTTGGCATCATCGGTTTATTACTGCTCATCCAGTTGTACTATATTATAATTGTATACGGAAAACTGAGTCGTCATAAAGTGCATTCTTATCAGGAACAAGATCAATTTGATCCTATTTCTGTCATCATCTGTGCACATAACGAACAAAAAAATCTAAAGCAGTTTTTAGCATCAATTTTAGAGCAGGATTATCCCCAATTTGAAGTGATTGTTGTTAATGATTACTCTACTGACGAGACAAAATGGATTTTAAAAGAATATCAATCTCAATATGATAACTTAAGAATTGTCGATATTAAGGAACATATACGGCTTAAGCATGGAAAAAAATTCGCCGTTACCCTAGGAATTAAATCTGCTATTTACGAAAAACTGGTTTTCACAGATGCTGATTGCAATCCAAATTCAAGCAATTGGTTAAAAGAAATAGCTGGAGCACTTAACCAACCGGATACAGAGATTGTCATCGGGTACTCCCCTTATTTTAAATATAAAGGTTTTCTCAATAAACTTATCCGGTTCGAGACAACGCATACAGCAATGAGTTATTTATCGTATGCGATAAAAAAGATGCTTACATGGCTGTAGGCAGAAACATGGCCTACACAAAAACGTTATTTTTCAGTAAAAAGGGATTTGCATCACACATGCACATTAAATCTGGTGATGACGATCTTTTTGTAAATGAAACGCTACGAAGAAAAATGTAGCCATATCCATTCATGAGGATGCTATCGTTTACTCAGAACCTAAAACAACCTGGAAAAGCTATTACAAACAAAAAGCACGGCATTCGGGCGCTTCGGTTATCTACAAAAAAAGACATCAGCGTATGTTGGGTCTGCAATTGATCACTTCATTTTTATTCTATTTTACGATTATCCTGACTGCGATTATTTTCCCTAATTACTGGTACGTACCTGTAGCTGCATATCTAATTCGCCTACTTGCACAGCTCATTGTTTTTAGGGCAATATATAAGAAATTAGCAGTTTCTGACCTCATTTGGTGGTTACCATTATTAGACATCATCTACTATTTCTATATTTGCATCAACGGACTATTCAACCGTAAAAAGAAATCACTTAGCTGGAAATAATATTCATATTTTAAAACTTTCACTTTGAATCCTACAGTAGACATCATATATCAGTATTTTCCAAACTTAACAGAAGTTCAGAAAACACAATTTGCACAACTTGCAGAACTT
>NZ_ASZT02000001.1:0-87254 GCF_001006065.1 Sphingobacterium sp. IITKGP-BTPF85 | reverse complement strand
TTATATAGAAACGCTGTTCAATTATAATTGAACAGCCGTTTCTATATAGTGACCTTCTTCTTCACTGTCTTCAAAGACAAGGATCAATTCTTTTGGTTTTTCTTTTCCCCAGTTTGCAACTTTTAGGGTCAACAATACAGGTTCATCCATTTTCATTAAATAGTTAATGTAGTTTTGCTTGTCCTCTAATTTTACCAGAATTTTCCCTAGACTTAGCGTTCCGAACAGATATTTTTTACCTTTTACATCAACCAATTGCGTACCATAAGTGTTTAATTTAAGTTCGCGTTCATTTCTGTTGTAAGAGGTAAGAAAAAGTTCAACGGTTGCAGTTTTTAATTTAGCGTCAATTTGAACGCTTTTAACGTCAATTTGAATTTCATCTACTACTAAGGGCTCCTTTTCTATCTTATCGGACTGTGCATACACAAATTGTCCAAATAATAGAAACAGGCATACGATAACGAAGTTTTTTATTATTATTTTCATTGAATACAATCTGTTTTTAACTGTAATCAAACTAACATGAGCATATTCACTACTATTTGCAAAGGATATGTAGATGCTGGTTTCATTTTTAAAAATTAAAAAAAGCTATGTACTGAATACATAGCTTTCTATATTAAATCTTGTTTTTCTTATTAACGTAATCGATCTGCAGACTTGATCAATTTTTCATCTTTACGAATTGCTCCTAATGCTAAGGATAGAAAAATAATTGATATCGGCAATAAAAAGAAGCCAACACCAATTGTCCCTGCTCCTAAAAACTGGTTTACCGTTACCAAATGACCACTTGCACTTGCATATAACCATATGCCTAATAAAATGATCAATACAATATTCAGAAGAATCAATTTTATCTGAGTTTTGCGATTCTTAAATTTGAAGATGGTATATAGGGGTAACAGGCCCACTATTACCGTTGCAATGATCTGTAAGATATAATAAAAACCAGTTTCATGTGTTGGCAAACCAGCCGACGTTCCATAAATACCTGTTACTTTTACATCTTTTCCAAGGCCTACAAGATCATTATAATGAACATATGGAAACAGAAATAAGCCAAACAAAACAAGTCCGGCTACCAGCAAATAAATGGTTTGAATACGTTGAATCATTTTTTATATAAATTGATTGATGACAAACTTAGATAAATTTGATTGCAAACACAATATATTTCCGATACAAACACCCTTTCGTAGCTGGAGATAAGATTGAAAATTGTCTTTGTTTGGGTTACAATCAAATGTGTTGCAATGTGATTATACTAGACTTACCGGTCACTTGTCTTATTATATTCGCGAACTGCTAATTTAAAAATAACACATTACATAACAATAACAATTAATTCCAGCTTTTGATTTGGTATTTTTTACTTTTGCGAGATGTTATATATTTATGGCGCTACAGCACACGCTAAAGTTGCTGTCGAAACTGCAGAAGAGCTTAAATTGGATATTGCAGGTCTTATTGATAAATCATTGCTTATTACTGATGTCTTTGATTATCCGGTTGAACTTCACCAAGAGATAAATCAGGAAAAAGATATGGTATTTGTAGCTGTTCTCGATTCGGGATTACGACAAAGAATTGTTTCCGAAAACTGTTTTTGGAAATACTGTTCACTGATACATCCTAAAGCACATGTCTCTAAAAGAGCGGATATCGGTAAAGGTACTTTTATTTTACCTGGAGCATCCATTGCTCCTGATGTTCAAATTGGTAACCATTGTGTTATTGGTAGCAATGCAGTGATTGCCAGCAATACTATTGTTGAAGATTTTGTTACAATTGGCCCTAATAGCAGTATTGGAAGTAATGTTTTAATTGGAAGTGGTTCTGAAATAAGTGCTAATATACATATCAGTGCGGAAGAGACAATCGAAAAAAACAGTTATATAATGTCTGTACAATAAGTGTCTTCTTTTGGTGATTTTTACACGAGGACGCAAAGCATCTATTACACAATAAGACCAAAGTCAGGAAAGCTTCCCTGACTTTAGTCTTACTTTTTTAAATTCCTGCAGAATGGAATTGCAGATTATACAATTTTTTATAATAGCCATCGATATTTAGTAATTCATGGTGTGTACCCACTTCCATGATCTCACCTTTTTCTAAGACAATGATCTTATTTGCTTTTTGAATTGTCGATAATCGATGCGCAATCACAATTGCTGTTCTTCCCACCATCAAATTATCAATAGCATGTTGAATAAGTTCTTCTGTTTCCGTATCGACAGATGAAGTTGCTTCATCTAATACCAAAATTCGTGGATCATGTACTAAAGCTCTTATAAAAGAAATCAGTTGTGCTTGTCCTGACGATAGTGTAGCCCCTCTTTCCTGCACTTGATAATCGTACCCACCTGGTAATCTCATAATAAAATCATGTGCCCCGACTTGTTTCGCTGCAGAATGATGGATTCGCGTGTGATATGTTGGTCATGCAAATCTATATTATGTAAGATAGAATCTGAAAATAAGAAAACATCCTGAAGCACTGTTGCAATTGTTTTCCGTAGAAAATTCAATTCATACTCCCTAATATCAATACCATCGAGTAAAATCTGACCTTTATTGATTTCATAGAATCGGCTCAGAATATTAATAGTAGATGATTTTCCTGCTCCTGTAGCTCCAACTAATGCTAAAGTTTCTCCAGGTGCTACTTTAAAACTAACATCACGTAATACCCAATTTTCATCGTTATAAGCGAACCATACATTTTTAAATTCGATTTCTCCATGGATGTGATTTGGTGTTAAATTTCCGTCATTAGGTGTATGTTCGTCTGTATCTAGGACTTCAAAAATACGTTCCGCACTCACCATACCCATCTGTAGGGTATTGAATTTATCGATTAGCTCGCGAATTGGGCGAAAGATCATATTGATATACATGATAAAAGCCACCACTACCCCCGCAGAGATGACATCACCTAAAATCTGCTTGGCTCCAAACCACACCAATAAACCCAAAGAAATAGCCATGATAATCTCCAAAACTGGAAAAAATATTGAAAAATACCAGTTGGCACGAATATGAGCATTCCGATGGTGACCATTGATATCTTTAAATTTATTCATCTCCTGTTCTTCACGGGCAAAGTACTTGATAATGCCCATTCCAGAGATATGCTCCTGTAGAAAGGTATTTAAATTGGAAACCCACTTCCGAACATCCTGAAAAGCAGATTTCATAGCCTCTTTAAATATATAGGTGGCAGCTATCATCAGTGGCATCGGCACGAGAACAATCAAGGTCAATTTCCAGTCGGTATAAAACATGACCCCGAGTATAACTACGAGCTGCAATAGATCACCAATAATTTGGATCAACCCTTCAGAAAAAATATTGGAGATGGTTTCCAGATCTGAAATGGTTCTTGTTATCAGTTTTCCTAATGGTGTCTGATCGAAATATTTTAATCTAAGTTTGGTGATATGATTAAAAACTTCAATACGGATGTCACGAATTACCGATTGTCCAAGCGTATTGGTCATAAGGGTATGGTAGTAGCGGACCAATGTTTGTACAATAAGCAATACAATCATCAGAATAAACATCAAACTGAGTCCCGATGTATTAAACTGTAATATATATTTATCCAGAGTATATTGGATTAATATAGGCAGTGCTGGCGCAACCGCTGCTAATAAGATGGTCAATACCACGGAGATCCAGAATATGTTTCCGTAAGGTTTCATATACTTAACCATCCGACGTAACAGATTGACGTCATATGTTTTTCCTACTATTTTCTCTTGACTCACTTTTTCTATTTTACAGGGTAAGGGTAGGCCACTTCAGTCAAATACAAACCCTGACCCGGTACAGATGTACCAGCCATTGAACGATTTTGACTAGCAATGACTTCTTCCATAAATGAAATTGGTTTACCTTTTATTCCGATCTCTAACAGGGTCCCAACAACAGCTCGTACCATATTACGTAAGAATCGATCTGCTGTAATGTGAAAAACAAGTTTCCCTTCACTTTCCCATATCCATTCGGCTCTCGATACCGTGCAGATATTGGTAAAAACTTGTGTATTAGATTTGCTAAAACAACTAAAATCTTGTTTTCCTAACAAAAATTCAGCCGCTTTATTCATCTTTTCTACATCGGGAATATCTCTTAAAAATGAAGAGTATGCATATATAAAAGGATCTTTTTCGAAATGAAGATGATATTCATAAGAGCGACGCACCGCATCAAAACGGGCATGGGCATCTTGATGAACAGGTAAAACAGATTTAACTGCAATATCATGAGGTAATAAACCATTCAAAGCATGTAGAAAACGATCTGGATTTGCTAATATTCCAGTGGCATCTGCATCAAAATGAACAAATAATTGTTTGGCATGAACACCGGTATCAGTTCTACCTGCTCCAATCGTTTCTGTTGGCACACGCAATAGAATTGCTAAAGCGTCATTCAATCGCTCTTGAACAGAAATTGCATTATTTTGAACCTGCCAGCCATGGTAATTTTTCCCAAAATAAGCTACTTCTATAAAAAATCTACTTTTCTCCATTTTCAAGGACAAAGGTATGAATTAGCAAGAAGATACAAGAATAATGATACGATAGAACTGTCTGAATAAATTCATAAAAGTAATGGCAGTTTACAATTTAAGACGAAAATGGGCTTCCTATATATCAAGGTTTTAAAAGAAATAAAAAAAAGTGTAACGTTTATAATTTTCTCTTACTTACTGTATAATAATTAAACAATTACAATTTAAAACCAAAAATATGGAAACGTCAAGCATCATTCAATCTATCAAATCAAAAATGAAAATGGAATTTACGGCACAAGTTCTGGCTATGTTCTTACTTGCTTTTTTGCCGACTTATTTTGGATTTACTAAAGAACTAGCATTGATATACTATTTCTTTTATAGTGTTTTGTTCATTTTTACCAGCTATTACTTCAGCCGGTTTTATTTTTTTTATAAAATGTGTAATACCATCAATGTTCAAAATATTCAAGATGTAAGATCGTTCTATCATGAGCTACGATTAGAGCTAGCAAATTATAAAAGCTTTCATTACATCACTACATTTATCGCATCGGGATTCGGCATTTTATATTGTTATTTTAATAAAATAAACATTATTCCAGCCCTAAATAAAATGGAGTTATTATTCCCTGGTCAAGTAAACTTATTTATCGTTTGTATTGTTTTTGTATTAATTTTATTTATTCTGACAGAATATGCTGTTAGTTGGTCATACCGCAAACAATTGAAAGACCTAAAGTCCTATATCACGGCATAAAAATGTTCTTCTTCTCACAAAATATGAACTCGAATAAATAGAAATCGGAATTTACATCAGTAAATACGAGAACAACTTAGGAAATAAGATTGGGAATGCATTCTATCACATTCCCAATTTTTAGTATATCTTTAAATCAATCCAAAGTATTTAGTCAATGCAACCCGTAAAGCATCTGATTATTCCTCTCTATTATTAAATAGTAGATTTTACCTGTATGCCATTGCTTTTTGTGCTGCATAAACTTTTTTTAGATCCAGAGGAAATTTTCTATATAAATCCTCCCATTGTGGCGGTGTACAGCTTTTTTTCATACTGTCAAAAGAACGCACAAATAAGTTTTCAATAATAAACCGCACATAATCATTTCCACGTTTATGAAGCCAGCCCATCACTTTTATACGGTCACCTATTTTTTGTATTTGTCCATTTGTTAGTTGTGACTTTAAAAAATTCACGACTGCCTGAAGAATCCCTGCGAAATTTTTATGATTGGACAACTGACGTATTTCATTATTTATTTCTTTGTAATGAGCAGTTATATAATCTGTAGCTATATTTTCATTAATTGTATCCATTCCTTTTTTATTTATATCTTCTTGTTAAATTTCTTAAAAAATCACCTTGTCAACATATAAAAAACGATCAAAACCCCCAGAATATTGATCAGTTTCTGCATATTCTTGTCACTGTTTTGTTATATGATTCCAACAATCACTTTCAAAGCAATCATTAGCTAACCAAAACTTCTTATTCACTAAAACCACTTTCTCTTTTTGCTATTGATACACGAAATTTGTGCCAAATAATCGTAACAGACCGAACAAACAATAAAACAACAGTTTAAGTGAATTATAAAAAATCAAAAGACTGTATATCAATATCAAAATGATCGGCTACTATCAAAATGATCGGTTTTTTTACCCTATCGTGATTTTTAACTTACCTATTCAATAAAAAAGCCTTTACTCAATTATGAGTAAAGGCCTACATATACTTCTTTAATTTGTTTATTTTTTCACGACTGTCAGAATAGCTTTGCTATTACCCTGACCCAAATCTACTGTCAAAATATAGCTAGTTCCTAAAGTAAGGGATTTACCAGAAACTATTCCTAAATTTCCCGAATCTCGCCATTGGTTCCATCGCCAATAAAAATCATATCATTATCTGTACTGATACTTGTTGCTCCAAACTCACCCCCCCAATTTTTTGATGGAAAAATTTGAAGTTGATATTACTTGCATGAATAGATTCTCCGGCCTTCAAGGTAATTTGATATTTTTTGTTTCCGATCGGCATCATACACAAAGCCTTCTCTGGGCTCCAACCGACTTGGTTAGTTGCAATGCCCGGCTTACCAATACCTTCTCCAATGATCCAGATAGCTCCTGTACCATCGGCTTTCAGTGATGCCAGGTTTGCTCCATCCATGGCTTCTAAAAGAAAATACTTCAATTTAAAATCTACCGTTATACGATACTTTCCATTAATACCGTTAAAATTGATGGATCCATCTGACTTTGGGTGAAATAATCCGGATCAATCCACCAGTTTTTACATCGTCGATACCATCAAATGTAACCTGTTCTCCATTTTTCAACTCAAACTCTCCTTTAAAATGATCATCATCAACGCGACTTAATAAATTACCATTCAAATAAATATTTATAAATGGCGATGCTTCATACGTCAATGTATTAAACTTTATGCTATATACACCGGAAGTTAAATTGGTAAAAGGAATTTCGGTCGTAGATCCAATTTCAACAGTATTGTTGACCCAACAAAATTCATTGGATTTCCTTGCTCACCTACTTTTGGAGCCTGGATATAACCCTTTACTGAAGATGGAAAACTTTCTGTAACCGCATATTCATTCGTTCCTATTTTCTCCATCTTATAGGATTTAGACTCTGTTACTAAATTCAAATAAGGAAAATCTGGTCTAGTCAAATCAATTTCATAAGACTGTTCCGTCATTTTCTGACTTATATTCTGTAGAATGAATTTTAACGTTGCCTTACCATTTGGCACATTCTTATAAAAGGGTATAAAGATCTTTCCAGAATAGTCTCCGTTTTCCTTTGTTCGTATAGTGGTTTCCGACACTTGGTCATCTGTAAAAAACAACTGTACTTTTACAGTCGATAAAGCAATCTGTTGATCCGACGCATGCACTTGAAATACTAAACTGTCTCCAAAGTGAGCTGCTGAAATATCTGATTTCACTTCCAATTTGGGCTCACCTATTTGATATACATATTTTTCATCCTTTTTACAGGAATACAGCGCCGCAACTGCGACAGTTCCTAATAGGAAATTTAAAATAGGTCTTTTCATATTTTTTAGATTTTAATTGGCCCAACGATAAGAAACGACTGATTTAGCTGGCACCTCATAGCTAAAATGATTTTTTGAATCACTTATTGTAATCTTTCTATTTTCTTCGGCATCATTCAGCAATACAATTGCATAAGACCCATCTTTATTTTGAAATGCAGTGTACACTAGCCCTTCTGCTGTATATCCTTTCGCTCCAATACGAACTGCACCTGATTTTACGACTGACGAAAGGTGTCCTACAATGTAGTAGTGCGAATTGCGTGTAATATTCTTAAAATTAGATTTACTGATATCAACAGCACCGTAACAGGTCTGACATCCTCCTTCACGATTTGGCCCTTTATCGGTATCTAACATCAGATTCCAAACTATAACTGCTCTACTCCAATTATTGACCGTTCCTAACGCTACTTCACGCATATCTTCCATTAATCTCTTTTCAAGATTTCGACCTTCATTCCACTCTCCGATAGATGTTTCTGTAAAGACCAGTTCTTTATCTGGACGTTGGTTATGAATATCCAATAATTCAGCTTTGTCACCGCCATAATTGTGAAATGCGGCTCCAGCTATATAAGAAGCGGCACCTGCATCGTTATAAATTTTCACAGGATAGTCATTTTGATCAGCAATATTATCATAGTTGTAATTATGATCGAAGGCATAGATTTTAGTTTCTAACGCAGCTGCTTTCAATTGCGGACCTAATGCTTGTTTAATAAAAGCCTGTTGTTCTTGCCATGTCATGTACAACGAAGCTGAATTGCCACGGTTTAAAGGTTCGTTTTGAACTGTAATCGAAGATACCGTGACACCTTCTTTTTTCATTGCCTGCAACCACTGTACAAAGTACCATCCATAGTCTTGGTAATGCTTAGGGTTCAACTGACCACTCGTCCAAGAATCGAAAGGTTTCAAATCTGTCAAATTATTTACTTTCATCCATTTAGGCGGTGTCCATGGAGAACCCATGATTTTGATTGATGGATTGATTGCCAGTATTTCTTTTAGCACAGGTAGGATGTATTGCTTCTCTTCGAACTGCAAGGCAAAATTTTCTTTCCCTTCTTTATCCCAACAAGTATACTCGCTTAAAGAGAAATCAGAACATCCAATAGCGATTCTAATATAATTCATTCCCATACCTTTTCATCTGAAAAAGTTTCTGTTAAAAACTTGGTACGATCTTCCTTGCTCATCTTCATCAAATTATAACAAGTAGATCCTGTAATAGCGGCACCAAAACCGTCCATCGTTTGAAACTTTTGGTTCGGATCTAATGTGATCGTGTTTGGTGACATATTAAATTTCGTACTGAAATCTATATATCCTTTTGTAAAATCTTGGGAACGTGTATTGGTTGTTGTATAAATCGTTACATCGCCTTTGTCTTTTATGTTATCTGAAGCTGAAGGCTTATAGCTATCTCGGTTACATGATGTTGCCGTGATTAAACAGGACAACAGGAGTGTATATATCATAGTGTTATTATTTTTGCGTTTCATAAAATTTTCAATTAATTAGTACCCTAGATTTTGCACTAAATTTGGATTCTGATCGATCTTTGCTTGTGGGATCGGCAGGCGATATGAATTCTTATTAAAAGGGTAAACTTGCGATTTACGCCCTGAATCTTTTGCGTAAACTGCATTCATAATAGATTCGACTTTATCCAATCGGACTAAATCAAACCAACGCTGTCCTTCAAAAGCTAATTCTAAACGTCGCTCTTTCAATAATGCATCCAACATACGATCTTTACCTGCACGTATGGAATTATCTAATTTCGGAAGTTTTACTCTTTCTCTTATACGATCTATGATATCTGCAGCAGCAGTTAAGTTGGGACTTGCTTGCATAATCAATGCTTCGGCTTTCAGTAATAATAAATCGGCATATCTTAGTTTTACCATACTACTCATACCTGATCGCAACTTGAACATAAAGGGATAGTGTGATGCCGGATAGTAGTTACTCCATGTGGCTACATAATAAACGATTGATTGATTCATTCGAATTTGATCACCTTCATTTTGATAGGTCTGAATTAAATCTCGCGAAGGAGTTACCCATTTGGCCCATGTAAAGCTATTATCGTAGTTCGAAAGGTCACGGCCGAACATCCATGTTGCCCAGTTACCTGCTCCTGGAAGAAATTGTGCTTCAAGGATTGATTCACGTGTATTACGCTGTGCCAAATCAGTATTACCAGCATTCATGGCATAGATATCGGAATAATTAACATTCAGATCAAAGCCATCGGTAGCAAGAGCATCCACATACTGGACAACTTTATTGTAATCACGTAATGGTTTTTCGGCATAAACTTTGGCAAGCATGGCTCTTGCTACTGATTTAGTAAATATTGTTTTATTGGAGGAACTTGTATTCGGAGCATCAACTAATGCTTCCACTAAATCTTTTTCAATCTGCTTATAAGCCTCTTCCTCCGTACTTTGTTTTGGAAAGTATTGTGGATATACTTCAACAATATTTTCCGAGGTAATGTCTCCAGCTATGGTTGTAATAACTGGGATAGATCCGAAAATTCTTACCATATCAAACATTGCCAATGCGCGAAATATCTTTGCTTGTGCTTTATACAATTTAATTTCAGCATCGTTAACTGATCGATCAGCTACACTATCCACGTGTATAATCAAACGGTTGGCGCGTGCGATATCTTCAAGATAGCGATCCCAATCTCTTTCTACTACAGAGTTAGAGCCTTCAATAGCATTACTCTCAAAAGGTACAACTTGTGCTCCTGTTGTACCTGCATATGCATTGTCGGCATGGGATTCTGCAATCAACAGTAAATCAACATACCAATGTTCCTGACGATCACGCATTTGATTATACAAAGATGCCAAAAAATTGTCTACTGCAGCTTTATCTTTAAATACAACTTTTTCACCTGTAACGGTTTCTCCTTCTGTAATGTCGGAATATGAATCTAGTGGATCTCTGACCAATGAACAGGCCGACAGCAATGTACTAAACACCAACAAGATAAGCAGATATCTATATATTATTTTCATGATGATTTTCATTAAAATTCAAGGTTAACACCTATAACAAATGAGCGGCTGTGTGGATAAGTTCCCCAATCAATCCCTTGAATAGTTCCACTTCCGCCCCATTGATTTACTTCTGGATCCATGCCTGAATATTTGGTCCACGTCAACAAATTACTGGCTGAAAAATAAGGCTGTATTTTTTGAATACCGTTGCGTTTTAACTTTTCTGAAGCGAAACCATAACTCAATGAAATATTTTTCAATCGTAAGTAGCTTCCATCTTCAATGAAATAATTCGAATTTTTCATATCATATCCAGCTTTCGGTACTTCTGTGATTTGTCCAGGAATCTTCCAGCGATCCAATACTTTAGTAATTTGATTTTTCCCGTCATACATTCCTTCCATTTCCATACGACTAGCGTTGTAAAGATCATTTCCATAGGTTCCTTGTAAGAAAATACTAAGATCAAAATTCTTCCAAGAAAAGCTATTAGTCATCCCATATGTAAATTTTGGATTTGGATCGCCAATGTATGTACGATCTGAAGATGATATCTTTCCGTCTCCATTTAGATCTCGGTACATCAATTCTCCGGTTTCCGGATTAACACCATCACTGATATAGCCATAAAATCCTCCTAAGGCTCGACCTGGCTCATTTCTTACGACATAATCATTGACAACTTCACTGGTCTTTGCTGCGTAATATATTTTTTGAAGCTCTACTTTATCGAGTTTATTTCGGTTGAATGATATGTTAAAGTCGGTATTCCATGTAAAATCTCCATTTAGATTTTTCGATCCGACAGTTAGTTCAAATCCTTTATTGGTCATTTCACCTTCATTACGGGCGATTGTTGAGGCTGTATTCCCTGCTGGAAGGCTAGCATACATCAACATATCTTTGGTTTTTTTATGATAATAATCTACTGTTACATTTAACCTATTATTGAATCCTGCAAAATCAATTCCTACGTTGGATTGCGTAGTCGTTTCCCAACTTAAATCTGGTGTACGTAGGCCTGCTGGATTAATATTAGGGACAGCATTTTCCAGTCCTACTTGAAACCACTGAAAACGTTCTATATTGTATAATTGGAGGTAAGAATAATCTCCTATTCCGGATTGGTTTCCTGTCTGTCCCCAACCTCCCCTAATTTTGAAATCATTTATCCATTCGATATCTGACATAAAGGATTCAGACGATGCGCGCCATGCCGCTGATAGAGAAGGAAAATAACCCCAGCGATCTTTGGGATTTAATTTGGAAGATCCATCTGCCCGTACATTAGCCGTTAACATATATTTTCCATCGTAGTTATACATTGCACGTGCAAAGTAAGACATCATCCCCCAATTAGATGCGCCAGAACCAGTTCCATTCCACGAAATTTTATTTGCAGCATTCAGGGTTTGAATCAGATCATTACGATAGTTGGACCCATTGATATAACTATTGGTATATTTTGAATCTACCCATGATGACCCTGCCATAGCTTCTAAACTATGTTTACCAAAATTTTTGGTATAAGTCAATACATTATCCCAAGTTAATCTGGTATTCATATTTCTAAAATCTGAGGCGGTTCCAAATTGACTTCTTCCCCATGCTGTCGATATTGGATCAAGAAAATTTGTGGTTAAAGCATTTCTTCTATCCATTGTAAAAGAAGATTTGAAAGTGAATTCAGGCATAAAAGTGATCAAGGTACTACCTGTCGCCAATAAGCGATTCTCACGATTATTGTTGTACTTACCTCGTGCTAAATTTTCCAATGGGCTTGTAATATTTCCTATTCCATAAAAATTATTATAGTATTGATTTGGATTTACAGGATCCCAAACTGGTGCATAGGTAGGAGTATTGATCACGGATAGTACCACACCACCTCTACTTGCTCCAGTACCCGTAATTATACCATTATCGTTGTAATCTGAATAATTGATATTGGCTGTTACTTTCATCCATTTTCTTAACTGATTATCGATATTAGCTCTAAAATTATAGCGTTTAAAGAACGATCCTTCTAGGACACCTTTATCATTCACATAACCTGCAGAAAGAAAATAACGCAACTTTTCTGTCCCATCTGAGATTGACAATTGATAGTTTTGCTGTATTCCTGTTTTATATGCTTCTTTAGCCCAGTCTGTTTGATCAGCAAGTCCTGATGGCAAGTTTACCATTCCTATTTCATCCTGCAGCTCTTTATATTGTTGGACATTGAGAACGTCAAAACTATTATTAACGATATTTGCTGTGTACTGCGCATTGAGATTGATTTTGGCTTCTCCACTTTTACCTGATTTGGTGGTGATGAGCACGACACCATTTGCTGCTAAAGATCCATAAATCGCTGCTGAAGATGCATCTTTCAGAATCTGAATATCTGTCACATCATTTGGAGACAAGAATTTTAGATTATCGACCGGTACTCCGTCGACGACATAAAGTGGATCATTACTTCCATTAAAAGATGTTGTACCACGGACTTTAATAGACATTTCAGCTCCGGGTGCACCATTCGGCTGTATTACCGCAACTCCTGCAGCTTTTCCTTGAATTGCTTGACCGACATTGACAATTGGTCTTTTTTCAAGATCTTTTGTTGATACCGATGAGATTGCTGTGGTTACATCTTTTCGTTTTACGCTACCGTACCCAATCACAACCACATCTTCCAGTACATTGGCAGAAGAGCTTAACTGTACTGTCAGATTACTGGAATTGACCAACACTTCCTTTCTATCATAACCAACGTAGGTAAATAACAAAGTTGTTCCGGATGGAACCGAGATTTGAAAGCGTCCATCTTCTTGAGAAGATACGCCATTGACTGTTCCTTTTTGAACAATTGTAACTCCTCCTAGTGGCTTTTGATCTTGGACATCAAGTACACGTCCACTGATCTGTATTTTATCCTGAGCGACGGATGTACCCACTATCGCAAAGAAATAAATTACCCACATAAAAAGAGTTGCTTTCTTAGTAAAGAAAATCATAAGCATTTATAAAATGGTTTCAATAATTTAGTTTGAGAACTACTCAAATAGCCATAGAATTCCCCAGCTCTATGACAAAAACAAAGCTACTAGAACGCTGAGCGGGATAAAAGGGGCTAAATCTAAAAAGTACTGATCATATTTTTAAACACCTTAAAACAAGATGGTTAAATAAAATTCAGGGAGTTAAAAAGTACTAAATTGACCTTTAAGAGCGATCAATTACTGCAATTTGTCGGACTTGATCTTCAAAATCATCTCGATTTCCAACGGCTTTATTGCGGACTTTTGTCCGATAGTTATATACTGTGCGAAGGGAGTAACGTAAGAAACTCGCAATCTTAACACTGTCTGAAATGCCCAGACGAATCAAGGCAAAATACGGAGCTCAGTATTTAGAAACTCACCTTTCTTGGGTAGGATTTGCTCATCTGGAGCAAGCAGTTTATTGAAATCTGCAACAAATGAAGGATATAGATTTAAGAAAATGCGGTCAAAATTAATATATAACTGCTGCACTTCCCGTTCGACCATCTGTGTGGATTTCAGTTGATCTTTGATCGCATCCCATTGCTGGGCACTGGCTTTCTTAAGAAGTGCTTTCCGGATGTCTTCCATCTTATCAATATAATTGGAACAGAGATCGAAAAATTGGGCGATATATTCTTCTTTGATGTGATTTGATTCAAAGAGCTGCATGTTTTTATCATTGACCTCTTCATTCAGTTTACGTAAATTGCTGTTGGTCATCGAAAGCTCTTCACGTGTTAACCTTAGTCGTTGTACCTGCCTAAAGATAAATACCAAACCGATAATCAAGATCAATGATAAAAAGCTAATGACAATTAACATCACTTGTAATTGTCTATTCTGGGTATTGATTTTCTTCTGATAAGCTGCGTTAATAATCGGATAAAAAGATGTGCCTTCTACTATACGATAACGTACATTACAACCCATTGCGTCATCGATCGCTTTTTCAATAAATTTAAATGCATGATCAAAGTCGCGGAGCTCATAATAAGTCAATGCCAGATCTTGCAAAGAGGCATTGTCACGATTAGCAATTTCAATATCAGCAATTGCTGACTGCGCAAAATAATAACGCTGTGCGATTATATTTTTTTCCTGCTTATAGATTAGTCCTATGAAATAGGCAATAAGTGCTCTTTGTTCTAAATCTTCTTTGTTTTCCTTCCACATGGCTTTAAATAAGGTCTTAGCCTCTTCTCGCTGTCCTTGAAATAGGATTTTAATCGCTGTTGCACTTTTAAACTGAGAAGACTGTGGATCAAGAACCATTAACAAGGAGTCTCGGTAACGCTCACTTGCCTGGTAGTATTTTTCATGATTATTGCTTTGGCCATAATGACTGTAAAAAGCGCTATAAGTTTCATAATATTGCGGTAATAATGTACTTGATAGTGTCGTGGGATTTAATTGTTGCAATACATGTTCTGCCTCAATGTACCTACCTATTGAAGAATATATCCAAGCCAGATCTAGACTTACGGCTATTGATGACGAATCTGAATTTTTTAAAGCTAATTGTCGACATAGCATAATATAATGCAATGCCGAGTCGGATTGAAACTTTTTATAGTTTTTAAATATTTCGTAATTTTTCTTTAGATAGTCATGTTCATCTTTTTTTACCAAAGAGGCTTCCTGTTTAAGTTTAGCAATATGATCTTCTCTTTTTTTCACATAGAGTTCTTGATTTTCCATAACATAATCAAGCTTGCGATATAGACTTATACTATCGCTCAAATCCTGCGCAAAGACTGTTAAAATGAAAAAATAGAATAAAAAAAGAGTAATAAAACGTTTCGTCATTATTTAAATTCCCCAATGGTTGAAGATAAATATATCATATTTTAGCTATAAAAAACAAACAGGGGGCAGACAAAAAATTGTCGCCCCCCGTTTAATAGCCTAATAACAACCATTGTTGGCATTAAAGATCTCTTTTAAAAATTTTCGTTTGTACATTCAAAATTGATTTATTGCTACAATTTCATTTTACTGAATGAATAGGGTACATCAGTATCTTTAATTCCTCTTTTTTTGTTCGGTTTATCAGCCATATCAAATTGCAACTTCCCCCCTTTCATTAGCTCCTTATATTGAAAGAAATTCTTGGTATACATTTTCCCATTAACCTTTACTTCATTGACGTATACGTTATCTTTATTTTGATTAGTCGCGTCGATCTTCAGTGTTTTCCCATTTTGTAGATTTAATTTGACGGATTGAAATTGTGGTGATCCCAATACATATTCGCCCGAAGCTGGAGCTACGGGATAGAAACCTAAAGCTGAGAAAACATACCAAGCAGATGTTTGTCCATTATCTTCATCACCACAATAACCATCGGGAGTTGGCAGATAAAGCTTATCCATGATTTGGCGCACCCAATATTGTGCTTTCCAAGGCTCAGCAGCATAATTATAGAGATATGGCATGTGCTGAATTGGCTGATTACCATGTGCATATTGGCCCATATTCATGATTTGCATTTCTCTCATTTCGTGGATCATACTTCTGCTCTTCATGCCCTCGTAGCTTGGTATCACAAATACGGTATCAAGCATTGCATTGAAAGCCTTTTTACTACCCATTAAATCAATCAAACCTTGTGGATCATGGAAGACACAAAAACTCCAGTGCCACGCATTTCCTTCAGTATACTCTTTAGACCAGGCACTTGGATCAAAAGGTGTAATAAAAGTACCATCCGATTTTTTTCCACGCATCAATTTTGTCTCAGCATCATAAATATTTTTATAATTCATGGCACGCTTTGCATAAATTGAAATTTCTGAATTTGGTTTTCCTAAGGCTTTTCCAAATTGATAGATACTCCAATCATTATAGGCATATTCCAAAGTTCTGGCGACATTTTGATTGATATTCTTATCAATTGGTATAAACCCTAATGTATTATACAACTCATGACCGAACCTTCCTGTTGCTGAAATTTTAGGATGAGCGTTATTTGCCCCATGCACGACAGCGTCCCATAATAGATCAGCATCATATCCTTTTCTTCCTGTTGCAAAAGCATCTGCCACCACTGAGGCCGAATTATTACCGATCATTGACTCGCGATGCCCCGGGGAAGCCCATTCTGGTAAAAATCCACTTTCCTTATATGCATTTACCAGTCCAGCCTGCATACGATCATTCATTTCAGGGTAGATGAGATTCAATAAGGGAAATAAGCTTCTAAATGTATCCCAAAATCCGGTATCTGTAAACATTTCTCCGGGTAGAACCTGTCCGTTATAAGGACTATAATGCACCCTTTTTCCTTGTGCATCTATTTCTGAGAAATCTCGCGGAAATAAAGTCGAACGATACAAACAGGAATAAAAAGTTTTTAAACGATCAATATCTGGATCTTTCACCTCAACACGTCCCAATACTTCATTCCATTTCGCTTTTCCTACCGCAACTATCTCATCAAACGTTTTGCCTTTAACTTCTTTAAGGTTTAGCTCCGCTTGTTCAAAACTGATGAATGATGATGCAACACGAGCGATAACCTGCTCACCTCGTTTCAGATTTTTAAATCCTACGATAGCACCTGCATGGTTATCCTTCATTTCTAATACATTATTTTTGATATCGCCACTCTTTACAGCTGCTTTAAAATCAAAAGAACGATCAAAAACAATGACAAAATAGTTTTTAAAGTTATCTGGCACGCCACCACTATTCCGGGTGTTATACCCAATTATCTTATTTTCTTCTGGAATTACTTTAATGTATGATCCTTTATCGAAAGCATCAATAACCACCTGAGCTGCTGCAGTTTTTGGAAAGGTAAAACGAAATATTGCCCCTCGCTCCGATGGTGTTAATTCTGTAGTCACATCATGATCTGCAAGATATACACTATAGTAATACGGTTTTACGACTTCTGCTTTATGGGAAAACCAGCTCGCACGCTTTTCTTGGTCAAAGACTGGTTCTCCAATTGTTGGCATAATAGAAAACTGTCCATAATCATTATTCCAAGGACTTGGCTGATGGGTTTGTTTAAAACCTTTGATTTTATCGGCCGTATATGTATAGACCCAGCCATCACCCATATTGCCTGTTTGTGGTGTCCAGAAATTCATGCCCCATGGCATTGCAATAGCTGGATAGGTATTCCCATTTGACAATTCGTATTTAGACTGTGTCCCGATCAATGGGTTGACATAATCGACAGGACTAAATGACTGTGCTTTGCTCAACTGAACAGAGAGCAATAAAACTAATGCTCCTAAAATTTTTTTAAAATTCATTATTGTATTTTTCATTTTGATTGAAACCGCAGGAAGCAAGGTTTCAATCTTAATATTTAAATTTTGTTAAATTTACGTATCCCTGCATTAACTTAATATATGATACTGTTATAATTACAAAAATTTTAGGTTAAAGAGCATAAAACAAATCAAGGTCTTAAAAAGACCTCGATTTGATTACAAACAAACACTACCAACCTACATTTTGAATTAGTTTCTCATTTTCAGTACTTCATTATTCGGAATTGTAAATAGATAATCCCGCTTATTAAAGATTCTTGTTTTATTACCATCCAGGATTTTGTCCTAATGTTGGAGATTTCTGTAATTCTGGATCTAATATTGGAAACAAGTAATGCTTAGGTGCATCAAAAACACGATTTTCAACAAAAAACCTTTCCATTCTATAATGCTTTGTTCCAATTTCAATCTTTCCATTTGGATCTTCTATAGGCGCATGCCATTGATCATATTTTGTAACTTAGGATATGCGGCTCTGTTATTTTTCCAGTAATTAATACTGCGCTCCGTATCAGTAGCTCCTGCACTCTCAAACAAAGCCTTTTTAGCTTTTTCAACAGAACTGCTAGGTTCTAAATATAAACGAAAATCAAAAGCGCGTTTATTTTCATAAAAAAACTCTACTCTTCGCTCTCTTTTAATGTATTCATCCATTAAATTTTTGTCACTAAGGGTTGCTAAAGGCATTGGCACCATAAACGATCGTGAGCGAACCTGATTAATCAAATCATAAATTTCTTGTGTGGGACCATCAATTTGGTTTACAGCTTCAGCATAGATATAGATAAAATCTGGTAATCTCCAAACTGGGGGTGCACTGATCGAGACACTACCATTTCTATTCCAAGCTTCCTGCAAATATTTTCTCAAGTAATAACCAGTTTTTGTCGCATTATTAGATCCGATTCTATTCGCTCCTTCTGCAGTATTCATTTGCGAGGGATTATTATCCCCCCCCTAAAAGCAGCACCATGGAAGATAATATCACGATAAAATCTTGGATCTCTCGCTACTGAAACGTATGGATTAGCGTCATCATATCCGTCAGATTTAGCTTTTTCACTATAGATCGGATATCCATAACCATCTGGCGAAATATATTCATACTCATCAACCTGTTCTTGAACCGGCATTTGACGAGACCCGCCGCCCCGACTCGGTGGATAAACATCTCCAAACCAGCCTTCACCTTTATACTTTGTAAAAAACAATACATACTCATTTTTAAATGCTTCCATATCGTAATACATCTGCCAAAGCCGAGTTGGCACCGTCGATTTATTTGTATTTTGGCCACCGCTATCTCCAAAATCAGTTTTGCTATACTTCTGAAACAAGCTATATCTTTTTCCTCCAGCTATTGTAAAATCTAGAACAGCTTTTGCGGCCTCCTTTGCTTTTACCCATCGATCAGGGCTTACAGCTGCATATTCACTTTCAAATTTTCTAGTTCCGGTATATCCTTTAGCAGCGGCCCCATTCCACAATGGAGTAGCTGCCATCCATCTAGCCTGCGCGATTAAACCCAAACATGCTCCTTTGTCAATGCGTCCAAAATTTTGACCTTCCCATTTTTCTGGCACTCTTTTATAAGCTTCCTCGGCATCTTTAACAATCTTTCAACCACAGTATGAAAAGATTGTTTTTCAAAATTCATATTCTCAGTTGCTGTAATTACGTGGTCCACATAAGGAATTTCTCCATATATTCGAATCAACAACAAATGAAAATAAGCACGCATAAAATATATTTCGCCTATTCGCATTGGTAAAGAGCCAGGCTCAAGGATATCATCGGGTGTATTGTATTTGGTTACGCCTTGCAATACAACGTTTGTACGACGGATACCATCGTATAAACTATTCCAAAATTGTCCATTATCACCGGGCAATTCATTCACACTCCAGTCGCCTGTATTATATCGATTTGTAATATTGCCTTCTACAGAAGAGCCCTCAGCCTCATCAGTAATGGCAGCACTTGAAAAGTGGTAAAACCAAGATATAGGTTGATTAGCACCTTTAGCTTTTGCATATATATCAGTTACCAGTTGATTGACTTTATCATATCTTGTGAAAATCTCATCTTCACGAAGTTGATCATCAGGCAATTTATCGAGGTATTTATTACAACCAAGACAAAAGAAAATAACTGTAATTACTGATATACTTAAAATAAATTTATTCATTTTCATAATCTCACTATTAAAAATTAAGATTCAATCCAAAATTATAGATCTTTGAAATCGGGTACCAATATCCACTGGCATTACCCATTTCAGGATCGATACTTAGATCCTTTAGACCTGACCATGTTAATAGGTTCATCCCTTGAGCATAAATTCTTAATTGGTTCAAACCAATTCTTTTCAACATTTGCTTCGGAAAATTGTATCCTATTTCAATATTCTTGAGCCTTAAATATTTCGCATCATATAAAAAGAGACTACTTTCACTATTTTTATTATTAGCTGAATTTCCCATATGTAAAGCCGGATAGGTTGCCGTTTCTGCAGTTTCTGGTGTCCAGCGCCCTAGGTGTATTGGTCTTACAGATCCAAACTTATCTTGATCAAAATTAGGGAAATCCCATGCTGCTGCATCTTTTAATACAATAGAAGAATTTAATGCGCCCTGAAATAATAGACTGAAATCAATGCCTTTATACTGTAATGTAATTGGGACACCAAATTGAATCTCTGGACTTCTTGGGTTACCCATAACTGTTCTATCACCTAGATCTGTAATTTTCCCATCGCCATTTAAATCCTTATAGACAACATCACCTGGCCCTACTTTACCCCAAGGTTGATACTGGCTCGAATTCAATTGATCAGCTTCTGCTTGATCCTTTACAAAATGATCAAATTGGTATAAAAAGTTTTCATAAAGACGTTTTCCTGTGGCCTGTCTATATGAATATTCACGTGGAATTTCCTGTCTGTAAATCAACTTATTGCGAGCAAATGTAAAATTAGGTTTAACAAAAAATCTAAAATCATCGCCAATCATATCTGAATAACTCAATTCGATATCAATACCTCTGTTTCTTACTTTTCCAATGTTGATCAATGGAGATGATTTGCCAACAACACCAGGAAAACTAATATCAGTAGACTGCAATTCAGTTATAATATCATAACGATAATCTTCAAATACATCAATATTTAGGTTGACTTTATTGCTCATAAATGCCATATCCAAACCTATATTTGTTTTTCTTGATTTTTCCCAACTAATATTTTCGTTTGCCAAACGTCCTTCACGTGCTCCTCCCAACGAATTATTGAAGTTCTGATCGCCAAAACTATAACCATCACCACCACCATAAAAAGCTAAATAGCCAAATCTACTATCTCCAGGCATCTTATCATTCCCAACTACCCCCATAGAAGCTCTCACTTTCAAGAAACTCAACCAGTCCTTCATACCATCCATAAACTTTTCTTTGCTGACAACCCAGCCAACAGCCCCCGCAGGAAAAAAACCAAACCGCTTACCTTTTATAAAATTTTCGGAGCCATTGTAACCAAAGTTAAATTCGCCTAAATATTTTTCAGAATAATTATAGGTAAACTGTCCAGTAAGGCCTTGATAACGAATATCAACACCCGCTTTTGAATTTGCTGCATCATAGATAGATTGACTTGACCTATTAAACAATAGCATACTGGCTACAGTATGCTTATCATTAAATGATCGATTATAATTCACCTTTGCCTGTAAAAAGTACGGTTAAAGGGACTACTTTGTGTAAAAGTATTACCTAAGGTCTGATCGATTGTAAATTTATTACCATTTGTATATAATCCTTCATAATGACCACCATTCATGAATACATCAATACCACCTACAGGTTGAAAGGTTGCATAACTCGGATATTCACGATACCCCTCACTATATGTCCCTAACTGTCGATAAAGCCATTGTTGTTCTTTAGCATCGTAAGAAAATACACCATCAACAGATAATCCTTTTGTTAAAAAGTCTAAATTCCAACCAGCTGCAAAACTTCCTTCCAATACTGTATTCTTTTCGGTGTGATAACCTGACCTAGTCAACTCACCTAAAACATTATAACGGTATATTTGATTTCCAAATAACAGACCTGACGGGTTGTTCAATAAATAATTTTCTGTAGAGGGTTGTGCATTAGGTTCATTAACAATAGGCAGGTAAGGAGGTTGCGTCATAGCCAAAGTTGTTAATCTTGACGCTGATGTCCCCGGAGAAGTACGATCGGTTATGCGGCGCCTAAATTCAATTTCACCCATAAATTCTTCGTAATATTAACATCAATATTCGACCTGAAGTTATAACGTTGAAATTTAGGTGAAACATTGTATTTGGAAAGATCCACATGATCATAATTATTATCTTGTCCCATAAATCCGCCCATAACAAAATATTTGGCAACATCATTTCCTCCGCGAATAGAAAGATTATATTCATGTTGGGGAGCTGCTCGGAATATATAATCAAAATAATCCCAATTATAACCTAATCCATCACTATTATCACCCTTCGCTTTTCTAAAATTATTTATTGCTTCTGCACTAAATAATTTTAATGTCGAAGGATCACTTCCATTCAGTTTAGCATCATTGGTCATAGCTTCATTATAAAGTGTCGCATAATCCGCTGATCCCAATAATTCTGGTAATTGTGCAGCTGAATTTATTCCATAAGAAGCTCTGAAATTAACAGATGCTTTATCTGATGACTGCCCTCTTTTGGTTGTCACCACGATTACTCCATTGGCTCCACGAATACCATAAGGTGCTGTTGCTGAAGCATCTTTTAAAATAGAAACGGTTTCAATTTCATCAGGAGCCAAGTAGCTCATATCGCGTTCTATACCATCTACAATAATGATTGGCGATTGATTTCCATAAGTTGATTTACCTCTAATAAGAAGTTCAGATCGATCAACGCCCGGTTCACCACCAGCATATTGATTCACAATCAAACCAGGCAAGCGCCCTGCAAGCATGTTGTTAATATTTGCTGCAGGGCTCTGAATCAAATCTTTTGTTGTGATCGTTGAAACTGCGCCAACGACATTACGCTTCTTTTGCGTTGTATACCCAACTACAACAACATCCTCTAAAGCTTTAACGTCCTCCACAAGGCTAACCTGTACTAAAGTTCTGCCATTCAGAGCAATTTGTTGAGGTTGAAAACCTATAGATGAAAAAGTGATTACCGCCTCCCCATAGGGCACTTGTATCCGATATTTACCCGAAACATCTGTTTTTGTTGACTTTCCCGTAGCTTTAACAACGACTGTTACTCCCTCTATTGGTCGTCCAGTAGAATTATTAAGAACAGTCCCTGAAACATAGCCTCTTCCTGCAAAACGGGAGATATAGAAATACCATGAAGCAATGAAGCTTTAACTTGATACAAACTACAGCAGGATAGCATTAGAAATAATGGAATTACTTTTCTTTTCATAAATTAAATTTTATAATCAGTTGACTAAACGAAAAGGTTTGTTACGACATATTGATTTCTAAAAATTGGTTAGAAAAAGAAAATCAACATTTTTTTACTGTGTCTTATTTAAGAAAATTTGCATAAAACAAATTGGCAAAAAAAACAAAACTAATTCGATTTACTAAAGATAAAACTTAAGAAATTAGAAACTTGTTAATCAATTGTTAACATCATTCTTTTTCTATTAATTCCTGATTAAACGGGTGATAAAGCCAACTTTGTAGATTGTTTCAATTTTTAATTGATTAGAATTTAAGAGCACTTTCCGTATTCTAGAAATAAAGACATCTAGACTGCGTCCCATAAAATAGTCACTTTCCCCCCATAGTTTATTGAGTATTTCTTCTCTGGTCAGTACGCGATCTAAATTTTGCAATAGATATTTCCAGACTTCAAATTCACGTGCAGTCAAACGTAATGTTTTCCCTCCATTAACACGTACTTCCATAGCACTGCAATACAAAACAACATCTGCAATTTTTAGTTCTTCTATCTTTTTCTCTTTGCCACGCGCTAAAATATTGTTCATGCGCCATAAGAGCTCTTCCGTATCAAATGGTTTGGTGACGTAATCTTCTGCTCCTAGCTTGAGTCCTGCAATACAGCTTTCCTTTGCATTGCGTGCTGTTAAAAACAAGAAACGAAATTCAGGTTTCAAAACCTTTATTCGCTTCACCAATTCAAAACCATCAATGATGGCAGTTGAACATCGACTAGCAATAAATCGAAATTTTGTTTTTTACTCAACATTAAAGCTTTATCCCCATCATCGACTAGCTGTACATGAAACCCACTTCTTTCCAGATACCATTGTACCTCTACTCCAAGATCTGCATCATCTTCTATAAGTAATATTTTTCCTTCCATATCCTATTTACTAATTGGAATTATTATTCTAAAAATAGTCCCCTGATCTTGAAAAGTCTCCAGGTCGAGTTTCCATTTATGTACCGCAACAATATTATAAACAAAATATAAACCCAACCCTAATCCTGTTGAGGATCTGATCTGCCGACCTCTTTGGAACTTATTAAATATGCGACTTCGATCCTGTTTATCAATTCCAAATCCATTGTCGCCAATTTCAATCATTAACGATTTTGGGGAAATATATAAAACATTTACTTGCACTCTCTTGTGTTCACTTACGTTGTATTTCAATCCATTTTCAACTAAATTAGTGATTAAAGTGGTTAACATAAAATGATCGTAATAAACATATAAATCAACTGTATGAGGTTCAAAATTCAATACTACAGTTGCTTCTTTTTTCCATTTAATTTGACTATCAAGAATAATATCATTGAGATCTTTTACTAAAAGATGTTTTTGAAATTGTGCAGCCTGTGGATCAAAAGCTGACACCTCCAATGCTTGATTGATCAGTTTATCTAATCTTTGGGTCTGCCTAGTGATGACATCCACACTTCTGTAACCACCTTGCCATTTTTTATCTTCCAGGTCTGCTTTTAAATTTTTGACAGAGACCTGTATGGTTGTTAAGGGTGTCTTAAATTCATGCGTCACATGATTAAAAAAATCGGCTGAAATCTCATTCAATTTTTTTTGTCTTACCCAATTCCTCATGGTGATGAAAAATAAAAAAACAATAACGACAATACTACTGCTAGACAAAAGCAGCAATGGAGCAATAGCCAAAACTATATTTTTTACCTGATTGTGCTTACTAGCATATAACTTAAAGGCAATTAAGCTAGAATTATTGGAAGGAAGTGTAACCGTAATGGCAGATACAATATTTTGAGGACGAACGACATCAAAATTTCCATCGATTAATCCATCTTGATCTGTCGAATTAACTTCAAACAATGAGTAATAGATTTTACCGTCAAACGTTAGCGCAAGCTTATCCAAATACAAAGCATAATCATACTCAGTCAAGTCCAGTTTTAGATTTCGAATGATATTGTGAAACTGAACCTCAAAATCTGCTTTCTTTTTTAATTCTACCAAAATTTCATTTCCCAGATCTTTTAATTTACGGCGAAAAAGCTTTGGGTCTTCATGATACAGCTTTAGTAATGTTTCATACTGTGGTACCAAGATCGAATCAATAATTGCCTGCCCCCCTGGATACAACTTGTCATTGATGATAGATTCCTCATATGCTAATTTGATCTCTGCCTTTTCATTTTTCAAGAACTCAAGCTGTTCAATTTTATAAACGCTCGATATCAGTCTCAATTGAAGTAAAATTAAGACCACAAAGCTGGTAATGGCTACTGCTTGAATGATCTTAATTTTACTCATCTTCTTATTCATAAACTTTATCATTGACAGGTCCACAATAAACGATCTGATCTATGCTTTTATGAAACTTGATTTATTTATATGATAGGTCAATATGAAAATCTATTTCCCTGGCTTATTAGTCATCTCAAATTGCAGTGCCCCTCCATTCATAATGGCAGCATAAGAAAGTTTCAAATCAGCTAAAGGTTGACCATTTAAGCTTACTTTTTTTACATAGACATTTTTTTCGGATTGATTTTTCACATCTATTGTAATCGTTTTCCCATTTTCTAGGTTAATCTTTGCCGATTTGACCAATGGACTCCCTATCCAATAAGCATCATCTCCAGGTGCAACTGGATAAAAGCCCAAAGCAGTAAATAAATACCATGCAGACATCTGCCCACAGTCATCATTTCCACCTAAGCCTGCATGTCCATTATGATATTGATTACGGATGATCTGACGTACACGAGCTTGTGTTTTCCAAGGGTTAGCGGTTTGATTATATAAATATGCGACATGGTGCGATGGTTCATTACCATGTACATAGTTACCAATAATTCCATCGCGGGTGATATCTTCTGTATGTTCGAAATATTTATCTGGTAATTCCATGGTAAACAAGGAATCCAGATAGTTTTCTAATTTTTTGGGTCCCCCCATCATTTCCATCATAGCCACTGGCTGATGTGGTACATATAAACTGTAATTCCAAGTATTCCCCTCTATGAATCCTTGACCATGGGTCTCCAAAGCATCGAATTTAGATCTAAATATTCCTTTTGCATCTTTAGGTCTCATAAAGCCGATAGAATGATCATAAACATTTTTCCAATTTGATGCTCTTTTTATAAAATCTTTGTAGATGTCGTCTTTACCTAATTTTTTAGCAAGTTGCGCGATACACCAATCATCATAAGCATACTCCAGTGTATTGGAAACTGAAGTCCCAGAAATTTCATCTGGTACATATCCTAAATCGATATAGGATCCTATTCCTTCATATTTACGTGCATTTGCTGTTTGAACGCATGCAGCCAACGCGGCTTCAGCATCTCCTTTGTAAACTCCTTTCAAAATTGCATCTACCACCACCGAGACTGAATGATACCCACTCATGCACCAATTATCATTGGCATAATGCGACCAAATAGGCAACATTTTCAAGACACTTTGATCATAGTGTGCCATCATGGATGATACCATATCGGCATTGCGCGTAGGATTGATTAAATTCATTAATGGATGGAATGCCCTAAAAGTATCCCATAACGAAAAAGAGGTGTAATTGGTAAATCCCTTTGCTTGATGCACCTCTTGGTCCAAACCTTTATACTCTCCATTCACATCCATATACACTGTCGGCATCAGACTGGCATGGTACATGGCGGTGTAGAAATTAATCAGATCTTCTTTGTTCAGCATATCCACCTGTACTTTGTTCAATTCCTGCTCCCACGATTTTTGACCCGCTTTCACATAACTTCAAAGTTCCAATCTGGTGCTTCGTATTCCATATTCGCAAGCGCATTCTTCATACTTACGGGACTTAGTGCTACCTTCATCAAAACCTCCTCACCATCCTTCGTGTCAAAATCCAGATTCATTTTGATCTGATGTGCGGCTAAATCCGGAAAATTATTTTTTTGATCAAATTTTCGCCAAAACCCCGCATAAACCTGTTTTGCATCTTCATACTTAGCTCCATAATTTTTAAATGCTTTCGAAGTTTTAATCGCAAAATAAACTGTCCTTGTACGAGCCCACCCATTTGTTTGACGGTAGCCTACGATCGTCGAGTCATTCAAAACCCGGACTACGGTCCAAACATTTTTAGCTTCGTAATTATAGATACCAGCGGTTAAATCTAAGATCAAGTGAGAAGCATCAGATTTCGGAAATGTATACCGATGTATGCCCACCCGACTTGTGGTCGTCATCTCTGCTTTAATCTGATGTTTATCTAATAGTACTTTATAATAATTTGCTTCTGCAACTTCATTACTGTGTGAATATGGTGATCGATATCCATCCTGTGGTCTATCGGCGGTACCAGGATTAAGCTGTACTTTACCCTGTGTTGGCATAACCAAGATATCACCCAGATCAGAATGTCCAGTACCACTAAAATGAGTATGACTGAATCCAACAATGGTCGGATCATCATATTGGTATCCTGCACAATACTTATAGACATCACCGTTATATTTACCATTCATAGCATATGGGATGGTATCTGTATCAGGACTTAATTGTACGGCACCAAATGGCACTGTTGCACCTGGAAACGTATGTCCCATCCGTGCTGTCCCGATCAAGGGTTTTACATATTGTATTAAATTGGACTGCGCCTGTAGCAGGTTAGGAAACAGGAACAATCCTAAATATAGGAATTGTTTACTTTTCATAAGTTTAGGTTTTTAAAGACTAGGAGCCTGGCTATAGCTTTTCCATAACTCATCCAGCGTCTTTCCGGTTTGCTTTTCCCAAAATCCATCTGTAAAGGTTTTATTCCGCATTGCGGCATCTAGATTCTTAACAAATCCTTTTTTCACTTTTTTCTCTATCCAAAAGAAAAAACGGGCGGTAACTCGGTATGAGTCAGTATATTTTTGATTGGCATTCCATTCTGGCAATTTCCAATTTGCACCAGCATTGTCAATACCATCGGCAAAACGGACATAATCAGCGATTCCTTCTGTAATCCACCAAGGTCCAGAGCCATTGGGGTAGCCTTGCACGATATGCATCACTTCATGGGTTACGACATCTATATCCCCTGGGTTCTTCGCAAACCATTCAGGACTATACCTTACGATACCACCGGCTGTGGCGGCTACTCCTTTATAATCGGGATCGATCACAAAAGATACTTTTTTTATTGTCTTTTTGTTATACGTTTTTGCCAACTTCGGGTAATTGACAAAAGTATGGATCAATTTTTCTTTCAAAACAGGGCTGAAATCTTTATCCTTATTTATCCAAATCAATGTGTAACCATTCTTTGTAATACTATCCGTATCAACTGCTACCTTACGGTCATGTTCTGTATGGTTCCAGTTATCTTGAGCAAGGGCTGATTGACCAGCAATCAACCCTATTACACAACCAACTATCTGACTAAATTTCATTTGTCATTATTTTTTAAAAACTGTCTTTAATTCTGTACTCATCGAATAAGGGGCTGCGTCTAATGTAGCTCCGCGGTTGTAGTTTGGTTTAGAAGTCATATCAAAGGAGAGTGTTCCACCTTTCACTAATTCTTGGTGGCTCAACCAATTCTTAGTGTAGGATTTTCCATTAACTTTTAAGTCATTGACATAGAAATTCTGTGCGCTAGCTTGATTTCCAATAATCTCTACTGTTTTACCATTTTCCAGTTTTAATGTTGTTTTTGCGAAAAGTGGTGCTCCTAATACGTATTCATCTGTTGCAGGACAAACCGGATAAAACCCAAGTGAAGAGAAAACATACCATGCAGAAGTTTGACCATTATCTTCATCTCCACAATAACCATCAGGAGTAGCTTGATACATACGGTCTAATACCTGACGAACCCAATATTGTGTTTTCCAAGGTTGAGCACTGTAATTATACAAGTAGATCATGTGCTGAATGGGTTGATTACCATGCGCATACTGTCCCATATTCGCTATCTGCATTTCACGAATTTCATGGATCGTACCACCGTAATAACTATCGTCGAAAGCTGGTGGTTGTGTAAATACACTATCTAACATTGTATTAAATTGTTTATTACCGCCCATCAAATCAATCAATCCTTCTATATCGTGGAAGACACTCCACGAGTAATGCCAGCTGTTGCCTTCGGTAAACGCATCTCCCCATTTCAATGGATTGAATGGGCTCTGAAATTTGCCATCTTTATTTTTTCCGCGCATTAAGTTTGTTGAAGGATCAAATAGATGGCGGTAATTTTGTGCTCTTTTTGCATAAAGTTCAATATCTGCTTTTGGTTTTTTTAAAGCTTTGGCTAATTGATAAATTGTAAAATCATCATAAGCATACTCCAGTGTACGTGCTGCATTTTCATTGATTCCTACGTCGTAAGGCACATAACCTAATTTGTTGTAGTACTCAACTCCTTTACGGCCTACTGCAGTCATTGGTCCCTCATTGTTAGCCCCATGCTTCAAAGCCTCATAAAGTGTATTGATATCATATCCTCTCAATCCTTTAATATAGGCATCAGCCACTACAGAAGCAGAGTTATTACCGACCATGATATCTGCAAAACCCGGACTACTCCACTCTGGAAGAAATCCACCTTCTAAATATGCGTTTTTCAATCCTTCTTGCATTTCAACATTGATGGATGGATACATGAGATTCAGGAATGGATATAGCGCTCTGAACGTATCCCAAAAACCTGTACCACCATATAAATATCCTGGTAATATTTTTCCATTATAAGGACTGTAATGTACCTTTTCTCCAGAGGCATTGATTTCATATAATTTATTTGGAAAGAATAACGTACGGTATAAGGTCGAATAGAAAGTACGCATCTGATCGATATTATCACCTTCTACAGCTAATCGACCTAGCTTTTCATTCCAGATCGCTCTTCCATCAGCCTTTACTTGATCAAAGTACGGTTACCTAATTCATTGAGATTGAGCAGTGCCTGCTCTGCACTAATAAATGAAGAAGCTACACGAACTTGAACAGGTTTAGATTTATCTTTTACTTTAAAGCCTAAAATTGCTCCGGTCTGATCTGCAGTGGATTTTAATTTACCTTTAAAACGTTCCTTACCTTCCCATGTTGAGTAATTATCAAAAGGTTGATCAAATATTAAGACAAAATAATTCTTAAAATTTGTCAATTTTCCACGAGAGTATCGTGTAGAATAACCGATAACCATATTTTTTCAGGAATAATCTGTACTTCAGATCCTTTATCAAAGGCATCAAGGACAACAAATGCTGAATCTGTCTTATTAAAAGAAAATTTAAAATAAGCGGCACGCTCTGTCGGTGTTAATTCTGCCGTTACATCATGATCCGCTAAATACACGGAATAGTAATAAGGAGTTGCTTTTTCAGCTTTATGCGAAAACCAACTGGCTCTTTCTTCTTGATCAAAAGCGGCTTTACCGGTTACTGGCATTAAAGAAAACTGTCCGTAGTCATTCATCCATGGAGACGGCTGATGCGTCTGCTTCAACCCTCTTATTTTATCTGCGGCATAGGTATATTGCCAGCCATCGCCATTTTTCCCGGTCTGAGGAGTCCACATGTTCATACCCCAAGGTAATCCGATTGCAGGATATGTATTTCCGTTTGACAGCGAAGGTTTTGAATCTGTTCCCATAAGCGGGTTGACCAAATCAACAGGATCAACAGCTTTGCCATTTAATTTCTGGGCAGAAACAGTATTCGTACAAAATAAGGATAGGCTTAAACTCCATGCTATCCCCCATTTTAGGGTTTTAAAAATCATATGTGGTAAGTTAAATTGACATAAATTGGGTATTTCAACATCATAGCGAAGAAATAATTGATTTAACGAGATTAAAGATAAAACCTTTTAGCAATAAATAAAAATAAAATTCACAGCAATTCGCAAATCCTATCTTATTTATTACAAAGGAGGTATAACAAAAAACAGAAATGTCATCTGAAAGTCTTTTTTACTCACCTTTGGGAAATTATCACATATTTAGCCTATCCTTGTATCAATATAATTTTTAAATAAAATGAATAAAGGAACTGTAAAGTTTTTCAATGAAACTAAAGGATTTGGTTTTATTACCCCTGAAAATGGTGGAGACGATGTATTTGTACACATTTCAGGCTTAAAAGACCAAGTTAGAGAAGGCGATAGCGTTAGCTACGAAATTGAAAACGGAAAAAAAGGCTTAAATGCTGTTAATGTAAGAATAAACTAATTACTATTATATTTTCTTGCAAAAGCAGCTTCCTCACAGGAAGCTGCTTTTTTTGTTACAAACAGCAAAAACTCAAATCCAGATATACGATCTTTTAACTCCAGCATAAAAGATTCTTTAACGGTTCTTTTCAACCGTTAAAAAAATGATAACATAAATATGCTCAAGAACACTTAAATACTTGAGCATAACTATACGATAAAAAATATATTTTCCTTTACAGATTTTCTTATTTCAATTCGGACAATCTTGTCAAACCTTCCAAATAATAATAATCTGCATAAGCCAGTGGCACATCAATCTCCGAGTTGTGAGGAATACTTCCAACACTATGTTTTAATAAAAAGCCTCCATTTGTCCCATAGTTAGCAAAATAAGCTGGTCCAGATAATGTTTTTAGAGTTGACTTAGCAAAGTCTAAATAAGATCTACTCTCTTTCCCTGTAGTAAAAGTAGATAGATACACCAATGCTGATGCAACAATCGCCGCCGCCGAAGCATCTCTCGGTATATAATCAAGCTTCAAGTAGGCAAAGTCAAGATCTGACTTATACCCTTCCTGCTGTGCATTAAAATCCCAGTAAGGAATCTTATCCTTAGGTAAATTCTTATGATTCATATAAAAACTTGCCGCAGCTTTAGCTGTCTCCAGAAACTCTTTCTTTTTGGTTTCTTTATACATCATCGTAAAACCATAGATTGCCCATGCCTGGCCTCTCGCCCAAGTCGAATTATCAGCATAGCCTTGATTTGTTTGCCTATGGATGGCTTTTCCATTTTCATCATAATCCACAACATGGTAGGTACTGTGATCCGGACGGAAATGATTCTGCATTGTTTTGGTTGCATGGCTGATCGCAACATTTCTAAATTTAGGATCTCCTGTAATATCCGAAACATAACACAACATCTCCAAATTCAGCATATTATCAATAATTACAGGATACTGCCAAGTTGTTTTGCCGTCCCATGACTTCTTTTTATTCCACGATTTAATCAATCCTACTTTTGGATTATAACGTTTTAAAGCCGTATTAGCTGCGTGAATGATAATATCTTTATAAGCTTCTACCTTTTTGGATCTTTGAGATATTTGATCGCATTACCATAAGAACAGTACATCACAAAACCAATATCATGGTGCTGGTCAAGGTTTTTCGCTTTCTCTAAAGCCTCGGTCCACTTTATCGCCTCGTTCTTTATTTCTTCGTCACCTGTTTTGTTGTATATGTACCAAAGCGATCCAGGAAAGAAACCTCCTGTCCAATCCCACTCACTCTTCACGACCAACTCTCCTTTCTTATTTATTGTTCTTGGAAAATTTCTCAATCTATCAGCTTCTTTTGCTAAATATGTATATTGCTTTTCCGAAGCTTCAAAACTTTTCTTGATAAATGGCAATTTTATAGGTATAAAACTTAGTGTTAAACCTGCCACTGTAAGCCCCAATAAAGGAATCAACATTTTTCTTTTCATAAGAATCATCATAATATAAATAGTAAACACATAAAATCTCTTAATTAAATAGCATCTCAATATAATCTGTGCTATCTATTCTTTAGAATAACACAAAGGATACTAGTCATTCCAAATTATTTGACGGTAAATAAAATTATGTTGAATATAAAAGACCAAGCTTCATAATGAAACTTGGTCTTTTATATTATCGATTATTATCTTTTTGATTTGAAAAGAATCACTGATGTAATAAATATTTTTTGATTAATTCAACTGTAATGATGCTGGTCCAAATTCTTCAAAATAAATGGCTGACTTCTCAACTCCATGTTCCAATAAAAAATGATAATGTTTTGAAATGAAGGGAGCCGGACCACAAATAAAATATTCTGCTTCCGGTTGCAATACCTCATTTTTTATTTGTGCAAGCTCTACCCAGCCTTTATACTCAAATGCTGCTGTTTCCTCAATATGATCATAAAAATATGGCGATCGATCTTATTATCCATAGCGATTTCTGCAAGCCTATCCTTGAATGCATGCACCGACTCATTTCTACAACCGTGTATCCAGGTAATTGGAATAGGTGATTCTACTTTATCTTTTACCAATTGTTCAAGCATCGCCATCAAAGGAGTTTGTCCGACTCCGCCACTTATAAATACTTTTGGATTTTGATTTTCTAGTTGGAGGACAAATGTTCCCGCCGGTGCAGATAAATCGACCAAGTCACCTATTTCCACATGATTGTGCAGATGGTTACTGATCATTCCATCAGGATGTTTAGTTCCGGTTTCTCGTTTCACAGAAATACGGTAGTATTTTCCATTTGGGGCACATGAAATACTGTACTGTCGCGGTTGTAAAAGATCCAATTCTGGCAAGAATAAACGTAGGCTGATATACTGGCCTGGCAGAAAATCAGCCACTGGTCCGCGATCACTGGGATAAAGATAAAATGAGGTTATCTCTTCCGATTCTTTAATTTTTTGCTTTACAACAAAAGGTCTCCAACCAGACCAACCTCCGACTTTGGCTGTTTGCTTGCTATAGAGTGACTGCTCGTGACCAGACATCAGAGAAGCAAGTTGCCCATAAGCCAGAGTCCAAGCCTCTAACAGTTCCACTGAAGCAGCATCGCCTAAAACCTCAGCAATGGATGCAATTAAGTGATTGCCCACAATCACGTAATGTTCCGGACGGATAGATAAACTGGTATGCTTATGACCGATACTATTGACAACGGGCATCAATACACCTGGGTTTTCGATATGTTCTGCGTACGCCAGTACGGCCATTGCTAGCGCTGTCTGCTGTTTATTATTCTGCTGGTTGCCCATGTTGAACACATGTTTCAATTCAGGGTTATGCTCGAACATACGTTTATAAAAATGTGTTGTCAATAACACACCATGCTCCTTTAAAATTGGCACAGTAGCCTTTACTAATTGTTTTTGATCTGCTGTCATGTTATATTAATATAAATAAAAGATAATTACATCTTTTATTGTTGTAAAAAAATGCTTTATGAAACAAAGTACTAGAAACGTGGCTAAGTGCTATATTTAATCATTTTTATATGATAAACTTAAAATAAATAAACTCATCTCTAAGTCTCACAAAGATAAAAACAATAAAAGACTTTATCATCTTTTATTAAAAAATATGACACAAGCACGAAATATAGCCACTACTTTGCTATTTCAGGATATGTATAGACATTGTAAGGGTTTATCTTTTTTGCTACTGCATAAGCGATCAATACTGCAATTGCTACTGGAAATAGTAGGATATATGCACCCGGAGCCATACTGCAGATCAAGAACAAGGCAGTGAAACGACCATGAATAGCAGCTGCTAATGTCGAAGCGGCACCTACCAAGGCAAAATTTAAAATCAATAAATCTAAACCAAAAATCATATTGCAAAACAATGCCACTGCCATACCCAAAAAAGCCCCAGCAACAATACTTGGCGCAAATACTCCACCATCACCACCGGCGCCCAAAGTAAGGGATGCGACCAAGGGTTTCAACATGACCAGAATCAGTAATGATATCGGAATCATCACTGCTCCCTGTGATGCTGTCGACAATTTGATCATTTGCTGAAGACCGTGATAACTATCTCCGTACAAGGCTGGAAAGAACAAAATAAAGCTTCCAACGGTAATTGCACCAATATTAACTCTCAAAAAATTACTATTTATTCGAGCAAAAAGTTTTTTAGAAGTCAAGACCAGCTTCATAAAATAATTAGCCAATACTGCTCCTAATACAGCGACCAACATCATAAACGGCAGTCCATACCAATGCCACTCCACAACTGGAAAGGATAACAATGGTTCTTTTTCAAAAAAATGTATCCCTACATAAGCGACAATTCCAGCTATTGTACAGCTCAATAAAACAGTTTTCTTTAATCCTCGAGCGATCACCTCAATAGCAAAAAACCAACCGCCTAAAACAGTTCCAAACAACACGGCGACACCCGCTGTCACGCCAGCACAAATTAGTTCACGCTTATATTTCATCGGTGCCCAGCCTTTTTTACTCATTTGATTGCCCAATGTAGCGGTAGCGACAACTGTAGAAACCTCTATACCCGTGGATCCTCCAAAAATAACCGTAAGAAATCCGTTGATAAAATGTGATGGAATTTTATAAAACGGAAGATGATCTTGACGTGTATCCAGAGAACGGTAAATTTCACGAATGCCTTTATTCTTCTTATTTTGAAATACGTATTTCCGCAAAAAATAAATGATAGTAATACCTATGGACGGAAAGATAATATAGAGATAATGATTTACTTGCGACACATGCTCGAACAGATAATCTTGCCAATGGGTAGTGAGATGTTTGAGTGTATACGCCAAAGTCCAGATAGCACAGCGACAATAATACTGCCTATCATGAGCTTAAAATAACTGTACAGTTTTATTTTATCTTTCATGATCGATTTCCTATTCTGGCGCAAAGCTACCATAAAAAAATGCAGTAATTCAAGTATTTGCAAGAAAAACTGTGCAAAATCTAGGTTACTATCATTGTTAATCCATGAACATAAAACTGTACATACAAACAGAAAATCAAAGAACACCTCAGTAACATATAAATTGTTTACTAAAATACTGAACCATTTAAATCAGTATAATGAATTATTTTTCAGTTATTCCTCGAATATTTAACAAAAATTATCCCTTGAAAGAGAAAAAAAATCACTGTAACAATTAAATTTATGTAGATTTGTAGCTACAAGCCATTGGACAATGAATATATCATTTTACAATAAATGATGAAAGAAAAGAACTCGAATAAATTGGAACAGATTATTTTTTACATCTTTTATTCCTTTTACTTATTTAGTAGACCAACGGCCGAATTAGCTGTAATCAGTATTTCTTTTATTAATCATATTTTATTATCATGAATATCTTGGCACGATTTTTACTTCATGATGGGAAATTTGAATAGGGTATTACTGACAACTAAAACCAACAATTTTTAAAATTAGGTAGTTGTTTCAACATCTATCTTATATCAAAGTTATTGTAATAAAATCACCTACTATTTGAAACATGTTTCATGATTAACCTTACGTTGCTAAAGAGAAAATTTCGAAAAGACAATCCAAGATGGGTTATTCTTTTAATTGATTTGTTTATCGTATTTGTCTGTTATGCTATTTCTAATTTCATTTTTAATAGTATACATGAACAATATTCGATGGCCATGATGCTGAAGAAAAGTATTCTTATTTTACTGGTATATAGCTTTGCTTTCTCGATAATGGGAACCTATAAAGGCATTATTCGTCAAACTGGTATTCAAGATGCTATAAAAATATTTAAAACGATCTGGTTGGCCTTTATGTTGTTAGCAATACCAACGATTGCTATTCGTTACTATATTCCAAAAGGAACCATTGCTGGCGATTTCTTACGCCTCTCGTACATCATACTTTTTATGCACAGCTTTTTCACCATGGTGATGTTGGTTGCAGCACGTGTGACTTACAGAAGCATTTATGACATGCTTTTTCTTCCCAATCGGAAAAATCGAAATGTATTAATTTTTGGAGCTTCCAGACCTGGATTAGTAGCTTACTCACTTTTACGTGAAGACCGCCGTATCAAAAATCATGTTGTTGCGTTTGTCGAAGATAAAGTTTCACGTGTAGGTAAACGTATTACGGGATTACGTATACTCTATCTAGAAAAAATAGATCAAGCCTTCATTGACCAATTCAATATATCAGAAGTTATTATTGCAGTGGAAAACAATGATCCCGAAAGGTTAGTACAAGTAACAGACCATTTTCAACAACTGAATCTTGAACTGAAAATCATGCCGAATTCACGGGTTATGTTAAATTCTGGTGCCAAACGTGAGATTCGTCCACTAAAGATTGAGGACTTATTAGGAAGAAAAGCGATTAAGATTGAAAATCCGGGAATTGATGCAGAATTGGACAATAAAGTAATTTTGATAACTGGTGCTGCCGGTTCGATCGGAGGAGAATTATCCCGTCAGATTTCACAACGCAATTACCGTCACCTTATTTTATTGGATCAAGCCGAATCACCACTTTACGATCTTCAACAATCGCTAAAAGCTTCTCATCCCGATCGCGTTAAGTGTATTGTTGGTGACGTTCGTGATAAGCTATTTTTGGAACGGATCTTTAAACGTTATCGCCCACAGATGATTTTTCATGCGGCGGCGTATAAACATGTTCCTTTAATGGAACAAAACCCATATGAAGCTATCTGGACCAATTTAATTGGCAGTAAAAATATGGCGGATTTGGCTGTCGCATATGGTATCCATAAGTTTGTCATGGTGTCTACAGATAAAGCTGTCAACCCAACTAATGTCATGGGGGCAACAAAGCGGGCGGCTGAGATATATGTCAACAGCTGTAGCGCATTAGGAAAAACCAATTTCATTGTGACACGATTTGGGAATGTATTAGGGTCAAATGGATCCGTTATTCCATTATTTGAAAAACAAATGGAGCAAGGTGGGCCATTGACACTGACACATGAAGACATCACACGATATTTTATGACTATACCAGAAGCTTGTCTATTAGTTCAAGAAGCTGGTGTCATGGGCAATGGTGGAGAAATCTTTGTTTTTGATATGGGTAAATCTGTCAAAATTATAGATTTGGCCAAGCGCATGATCAAGCTGAAAGGTTACCGTTATCCTGAAGATATTGATATTAAGATCGTAGGCTTAAGACCAGGCGAGAAAATATTTGAGGAATTATTGGCGAATGATGAGAATACACAAAAAACGCATCATCCTAAAATTATGATCGCTCAAGTAAATCGAGAAGACATAGCTGAAAAATGTCATCTAATTGAGCAGTTGAGCCGTGACATTACTTCGTTTGACAAAAGTGATATCAATGACATGCAACTAGTGCTACAGCTTAAGAAAATTGTTCCAGAATTTAAGTCACAGAATTCGATATTTAAAGATTTGGACGAACATCTTGAAGAAAAAGTTACTTTAAACACTTAATATGCGACAAATTAAATATCGTTACAAAACAATAAATAACCCGCTTAACTACATATAGGTGGGTTATTTTTTTTGAGTTTTATATCTGTGAATAAAAGCTGCACAGTCGTTGTCTTAATCTCCTGTTTGTTTCACATTGAATTTACCCATCTCTAAAGGCTCTCTTCAAATATTTTAATACATTTATTTCTCATACAATTCCAATTATTCTTTCGTAATTTGCCATCGAATTCTTCATCGGGTTGCTATTTATAAAAATAAATTCATTCGATTCAAGTATTTTGGATGAGAATCCGGTAGTCAAATTTATATGTACTCAAAGAGTTCAATATAATGAGCCATTATTTAGCAATACTGATTTCCTTTTTCATATCATCCAGTCTGTAAATAAGAGTAAGAACAAAGATGAAAGACAAATATATATATATAGCAGGTCATCGTGGTATGGTTGGTTCAGCAGTCAAAAGAAATTTAGAGAACTTAGGTTACCATAATTTCGTTTTACGAAGTTCTGCTGAACTGGATTTAAGAAACCAGTCCGAAGTACAGGAATTTTTCAGGAATGAAAAGCCAGCCATTGTAATTGATGCTGCTGCAAAAGTAGGAGGTATATTAGCCAATAACAATTATCCTTATCAGTTCTTGATGGATAACATGCAAATTCAAAACAACCTTATAAACGAGTCATTACAAAACGATGTTGAAAAGTTTATTTTCCTAGGTTCTTCTTGTATTTATCCCAAATTTGCACCTCAGCCTTTACAAGAATCCAGTTTATTGACGGATAGTCTAGAGCCAACAAACGAATGGTATGCCTTGGCAAAGATTGCGGGGGTTAAAGCATGTCAGGCGATACGTAATCAATTTGGAAAAGACTATGTTAGCCTTATGCCTACAAATTTATATGGCACACATGACAATTTTGATCTCACAAGTTCACATGTCCTGCCTGCGATGATTCGAAAATTTCACGAAGCGAAATTAGAAGGACATACCACAGTCAACTTATGGGGATCTGGAAGTCCGATGCGCGAATTTTTATTTGTGGATGATTTAGCGCGAGCTGTTGCATTTGCGTTAGAAAATAAGCTTCCCGAGTACCTATATAATGTCGGTACAGGAGTAGATCTTAGTATCAAAGATTTAGCGACTCTCATTCAATCTGTTGTCGGTCACCAAGGAGAAATTAACTGGGACAGCAGTAAACCCGATGGAACCCCACGCAAACTTATGGACGTAAGTAAGATGCATGAATTGGGATGGAAACATCAAATTGAATTAAAGGATGGTATCCAGACTACCTATCAATGGTTTCTAGAAAATCAGGATAACTACAAAGAAGTAAAATTATAAGTATTCAATACTACTTAAATTAAGCATATAATTAAGATGAAAATTGCATTAATCACTGGTGTAACCGGACAGGATGGCTCATATTTAGCAGAACTATTATTAGAAAAAGGCTATATGGTACATGGTATCAAACGTAGAGCATCCTCTTTCAACACACAGCGTATTGACCATATTTATATGGACCAACATGAAAACCATGTCAATTTTAAGTTGCATTATGGAGATTTGACCGATTCAACTAATATCATCCGTATCATTCAAGAAGTACAACCTGATGAAATTTACAATCTGGGGGCCATGTCACATGTTAAAGTATCTTTTGATTCACCAGAATATGTAGCGAATGTCGACGGTATCGGAACATTACGTATTCTTGAAGCTGTACGCATCTTAGGTCTAGAGAAAAAAACACGGATTTATCAAGCATCTACTTCCGAATTATACGGTTTGGTTCAAGAAGTTCCTCAGAAAGAAACTACACCATTTTATCCGAGATCACCTTATGGAGTCGCAAAGATCTATGGTTTTTGGATTACGAAAAACTATCGTGAAGCATATAAGATGTATGCTTGCAATGGTATTCTTTTCAACCACGAATCGCCACGAAGAGGTGAAACTTTTGTTACTCGCAAAATTACGATGGCTACAGCTGCCATTGCACACGGCAAACAAGAATGCTTATACTTAGGTAATCTCAATGCACAGCGCGATTGGGGGCATGCAAAAGACTATGTGGAAGCCATGTGGCTTATCTTGCAACAAGATGTAGCCGAAGATTTTGTCATCGCAACAGGGGTAACCACTTCTGTTCGTGAGTTTGTACGTATGGCATTTGCTGAAATAGGTATAGAACTCGAATTTGAAGGCAGTGAAGCTGCTGAAGTTGCAAAAGTAAAAGCCTGTAATCACCCCGATTATCAATTAGAAATCGGGAAAGTTGTTGTAAAAGTTGATCCACAATATTACAGACCGACTGAAGTCGATTTATTGGTAGGTGACCCAACTAAATCAAACACACAATTAGGGTGGAAGCCGAAATACGATCTTGCAGGTTTAGTAAAAGAAATGATGGAATGTGATGTTGCTTTAGTCAAAAGAGATTTCTTACTAGCCAATCATTCACAGGTTAAATAGATACGACCTCTCATAACGTTCAAAATAAATTAGGGTAGTGCATTGCAATGAGTTGATGCACTACCCTATTTTATTTTGAAGACAAATTTTCAAGCGATCTCCTATTAGTCTTTACACGTCCTTATCGATCTACATTACTTTTTGAAAATACACGAGTTTTCCCGATTTTGTAATACCTTGGATCGTGACCTGTACCTTTCCTGCTCGATTATTATTAAAAAATTCGATCTCTTTTGCGGCAACGTTCTTATAGTAAACCAGTATAGGATTCCAGTACAATGTAATACGATCTCCAAAACCGCTTAAATTTAAATTTTCATTTACACTCTGAAAAGGGCGGAGTGATGTATATCCTTTAACTTTCTGCAAATCAACTAACCTTCCTCTATCTCGTACCACTTCAGAGGACGGGAGCGTATAAATGGCGACCACAGGTCCACGACTAACCGTTGGCGTAGGTCCTTCAATTACCTTCACATAAGCAATTTCATTCATAGCCAGATAGCTTACTTCCTCCGCCGTTGTTTCGATCTCATTGATATAATATGCAACAACATCACTTTTAAATTTCACGATTGGCACATTTGTCATGGGTTGACTAATAATCTGTAATCCCGCAATCTTACCCAGCTGTAGATAAGTAAACAGGTTAAAACTACCTTTGGCCTCTTTGTCGCCTGAATATCTATGCCCCTTCCATCTTTTGAAAATAGTCCACTTTTAGCATATTTATTATTCAACTCTTTTACCCTTTGTTCATTTATTATTTTACCACTAATCTTTACTGTATCAAGTTTGGTTATATCCCTTTTCAACAAAGTCGCCATATACCGAGTTCTAAAATTATCAAGTAACGGATTTTTTTCTACTTCCGGATTGATCCATAACGATCCTGCATTTGGTATATTTCTCAAAGTATCCACCTTGGACAGGTCATAAAAAGTATAATTCACTTTAAAAGGTATGAACCTCATTTTATCCTCCACCTGCGTCACACGTAACTGTACGGTATCAAATGGAACATAGTCCGTTATTTTAAAACTATTCTCGCCATCAAATGGTACTTCCATATATCGCATAACCGGGTCTAGTTCACCTTGATACCCAAATGAAATACCACGCTTCGCTTTTCCATCCTCAGCTAACTTGTCTAAAGTCTTTTCTATTTTTTTCTTACCCTTTTCTTTTAATTCCATTTTACCATGTAATAGTAATATATCATCTGGTTTCCTTTTACCATTATCTGGTATAATAAATTCATCTTTGGATAACGCTGCAATGTATCGCTCATCTTTAGTAATGTCTTGAACAAATTGATTTTCAAATGGCTTTTTTGCTATATTTTTAAATAAGAGATCCGATATCATCGCAGCAGTGCTATCTAATGGAAAAATTCCATCAATAATAGAAACTGAAACATTCGCCAGCTCACCTTCTGGCAATTGAACACGTAACAAATTTTTCCCCAATGGTTCCGAAGAACGATTGACAAAGCTAACATCTGGCGTTATAAAAGTTTCTTGACTTTTAGTGATCAGACCTTCTTTTTGTAATAGATTTCCATTTATATCGTACAACAAAATTGTAGAACACCATTTACTAATCCATCCTTTGGCAATACAAGTGTTTTTACATCTTGCCCATCCTGTATGATTACTTTTTCATCAAATAATTTCTGGTGATCGAGATAAGCTTGAACAATAACCTCATCGCTAGTTTTTCCAACTTTAGAAACCGTCAGTTTATATTTATCTGTACTTTCTCCTACAGTTATCTTATAACCATGATCAACAACGTTAGGTAATACTGTTTTAATTTTTTCACCACCTACCATCTGCCATTCCAAAATATATTCGTTGGACTCAGGAGTTAGGAATACATTGACTTCTCCATTTTTATCGCTTTCAAATTCTTCAACCACCTTTCCATCGGCTGTTTTGATTTGTCCCTTAAAAGAAGTATTTGCTGGATTTTTAAAGAGGAATCCAACTGGTTCATGGAGCAGCATATGTTTTATTTTCGGATACATTATCAATTCGGGTATTTGACTCATTCCGCCATTCAATACAATTTTCTCCTCTTTTTGATAAATTGCAATACTTTTATCATAAATCAGATTAGGAAAATCAACCGTGTTTTTTGTAAAAGCATTCAATAAAATCCGATGTTCTGTATAGTTTTTAGGCACCAAATACTGAGCTGCAAAAACTCCATCAACCACAACATAAACATTATTTTCCAGTACCGCCCCCTCTCCATCAGCCCAATCAATATAGACATTTCGTGTAGCACTATCCAAAACACCATCTGTCACTACATATCCCTTAAACAAGATTGTATCCCCAGGAAAATACTCGGTTCGATCCAAGTGAATCGCTATTTTGGAGATTGATTGTGCCTGTGTAAAAAGACTAAGAGAAATTAAATTAAAAAAGGTAATGAAGCGCAGTACTTTCATGTATTTATTATGGCTTTGGTTTATAAAATTGAATGGTTAGCAATTCCCATCTAAAGTAATAATAAATCATAATACTTAAATATAAAATTTTTAAGCTATTAGAATATCTTAATTTGAATTTTCAACTAATGTTCACACCTCACTTCATAATAAAGGTTTTAGCAATTCATCTTGTCTAAATTCCAATCTTTCTTCTGATAATGATAAGACTAAAATAGTATAAAAGAAAAAATACATTTACTTGAGAAACTGTATGACATATGATATCGTCATACTATCCTTGCTAAGCAAGGTAACAGATTTTACTCTGTTAAGAATTTAAATGGGTATCACTAAAAGTAAAAAAGCACGGAATTAAATCCCGTGCTTTTTTTCAATACTACCAGTTAGGGTTCTGTTCTAACTTTACATTTTTAGCGAGTTCAGAAGTTGGCAATGGCCATAGATAATCTCGATCCTTATCAAATCTACGTAATGTAGCAGGTTGCAAAATTATATAATTCTGATCGTTTACTAGAGTCTTATCCGACCATTTGTCACCTGTAGCTGTTAGATATTCTGTAAATAAATAACTACCTAACAATGCTTTTGGCAACTCAATTTCTGCTGTTTTCCATCGAATCAAATCCCAATATCCATGCCCTTCAAAGGCCAGCTCAACTTTTCTTTCACGTCGAATTTCCGTCCTCATATTTAGTCCATTACTATTTACAAAAGCATTCGTTAATTTAGGCATTGAAACATAATTTGGTGCAGCATCTGTACCAATATTCACTTGTGGCAATCTGCCTCGAAGTGCATTGATCGTTTGATCCAATACCATATCACTGATTGTTCCATCCAACTCATACACAGCCTCAGCATAATTTAAAAGGACTTCAGCATAACGAATGACAGGTCGGTCTATATAAGATGCTTGAAGTGTCCAAAAATCTTTTTTAGCATATTTTCGTATACCGTATCCACTTCTTTGATAACTAGGATTCGGTATCGTGTAATTACTACTGGAAATAAACTCATCTCCCCTTTTAAAGATACTGAAACTCATACGCGGATCTTTTTTACTGAAATATTGAGCGTGAGTCATTGATTTATCAGGTTTCTGATATAATGGTGATTTTTCAATTGGTAAGCCATCTGCCATCAAATAGTTATCAACAAAATTTTGAGTTGGGACTACAGAATTTCCTTCATAATAGCGTTGTACAGGAGTAGAAATCACACTATTATCACGATTAATCCCATATGTCTTTACTATAATATTTTCTTTATTCGATCGGCCTTCACCAGCCTCTTGGAATAAATTAAAATAAGCATTATTAATAACTTCACCGTGACTTCCTACAGCCGATGCAGTAAACAAAGCATGTGCGCTAGAATTAATAACAGCTTCGGCAGCCTCCTTGGCGATGGTTAAATGTTTCTTTTGCTCACCATAATTATGAAACTTTTCTCGCGTTCCTTCGAACAGAGCTACTCTAGATTTAAATGCTAGCGCTGCAGTTTTAGAAATTCTGCCATATTCTTTTGCGGTATTTAGTTCATCTGCAGATCGTAAAACAGATATTGCATAGTCCAGGTCATCCAAGATGAATTGAAAAAGTTCTTCCCTTGAAGCGCGTACTTTAAAAATATCAGGATCATCTACAGTCATCGTTTTTGTGATCAATGGTACTCCTCCAAAACGTTTAAACATTTCAAAATAATACCAAGCCCTAAAAAACCTTGCCTCACCCACATACCAATTTATTTGCGTCAGATCACCACCCTTTTTAATAACCTCTTCAGATTTTTCAATTAGTTTATTAGCTTGAAAATACCATTATAATTATAATCTGTACTAGTGGCCGGGGTTGCACGAGAACCATCGCTTATATTATTTGATGAAGTATTCGGGTAACCATCTGTTGACCAATTATCTACAGTTACATCTGCTAATGTTAATCCTGGTATTGTAGAATAAAAATAATTAGCCGCCAACCTGATATCTGCCACCGTATTCCAGAAGTTAGCATCACTCATTGTTGTCTCTGGCACTTCATTGATATCACAAGAAATAAAAGAGCTAAAAGAGACCGATGCTAATAATAGATATAAAATTCTTTTTTTCATAATCATTGTTCTTATTATAAATCAATATTTAAACCGAAAGAGATAGAAGTTGCGAATGGATATGGAGATACTTTACCATCTTCAGGCTTCATCTCTGGATCGATCACTCCTTTATAAATTCCCAATCTAGAAATTGTCAATAAATCTTCTCCAGAAACATACATACGTACACGAGAAAATGGTAATTTCTTAACTGTTTCCCGCGTCAAAGAATAACCAATCTGGATATTTTTCAATCGTGCATATGCACCACTCATAAACCATTTATCCGAATTTTGAAGTTTTGAGTTCCTTCTAAATAAGGGCGCGGATAAGCTGCATCTCTGTTCTCAGGAGTCCAATAATCCATATGAAAATTCATTGGCAGATAATACGAATATAATTGAGGTTGAATTAATTCATTACTTGGTTTAAACTTACGCTTACCAATCCCTTGAACAAACATACTGAAATCTAAGTTTTTATACCCAAAATTAAAGTTGAACCCATACTGATAGCGTGGATTAATATCTCCCAGATACTGCAAATCACCAGCATCACCAACGATATTTTTTCCTGGCGAAATTTCACCATTTCCATCTAGATCTACATAACGAATATCACCTAACCCAGGTACGCCCGCTTTATTTATCAACTTAGCATAGCTTGGTGCATTTTTTAGATCCTCTTCTGTCTGAAAATAACCGTTGGTTTTATACGCCCAAATTGAATTAAGCGCATACCCTTCTACCAAATTATTAACACCAGAATAAATAATATTATCCGCGCCACCATATTTCACAAGCTTATTTTGATTATCTGCAAGATTGAATGATGCTCCAAAAGTAATATCGTCACCGATCTTATCTTGATATCCTAAAGCCAGTTCCCATCCCCAGGTCTTCATTTTTCCAACATTAGATTTGGGAACATCAATCCCGATCGTTGCGGGCAAACTTACTCTTACAAGCATATTGTTATTATATTTATTATAATAATCAAATGATCCTTTCAGCTTTCTATTCAAAAAGCTAAAATCCAAACCAAAGTTTTGTGTCTCTATTGTTTCCCATGAAAGGTTAACAGCAGGAATCATGCTTTGATATAAATATGTCTGTCTACTATCACCTAATAAGACATTAGACCCTGTTTGTAATTGCGCTATAAAATCATAATATCCAATTCCTACCTTCGAGCCAACTTTACCCCAAGAAATACGTGGTTTTAGCTCATTAACAACAGTGGAAATACCATCAAACCAAGATTCTTTAGACATATTCCATCCTGCAGAAAATGATGGAAATACCTTCACTCGTTGTCCAGGAGTTAATCGAGAGCTTTCATCACTTCTTATCGTTGCTTCAAATAAGTATTTCTCTTTATAATTATAGTTGAAACGACCGAAGTATGATTGCATCTTCTCTGTTAAAGCTGATTGTGAATTTGACTTATTCACTGGATCTGAAGTGAAATTCAAACTCGGATTATCATTAACATATAGATTTTTGGTTGTTGCTCCCAAAGTTTGATAGTCATATGAGTACAACTGATATCCTCCCATGATATGGAAATTATGATCTGAACCAAGTTTAAAATCATAATCTGCTACAGCCTGATAATTCTGACTCAGGGTTTTATAGTCCATTATTGAATAATTATTTGGATTATTCAATTGACTGGCAGTAGTAGCTTCAGGTCCAGAATAGAAGGTTACGGTACGTCTGAAGTTTCGATTTTGCTTAGTAATATCCTCTCGACTATACATTAATTTGACTTCAAGTCCTTTTACTAACTTGTTTATCGTTGCAGTTGCATTGTTAAAATAAGTACTGCTACGATCTCGGTTAAATCCTCCGTCTTTCAACAAAGCATAACCAAAAGCTGATGAAGTACCGCTACGATAATATGTTCCGTCTTCATTAAAAATAGGGAACCGCATTCGTGAAGAAAAAAATTGACGTAGTATTCCATTTCCACCCCCATCTAAACCATATCCACCATCCTGCGGATTATCTGTAGCTTGATCGATAAATGCACTACCAATATCTAACTTGATATATTCGTTTACTTTTGCAGAAATATTTGCACGCGCATTCCATCTCGTAAAATGATCTTCTCCAATCTTAAACATACCTGCCTGGCTCATATTTCCCAATGACGCCATATAAGTTACGTTTTCATTTCCTCCGGAAAACTGCAGATTCGTATTATTCATTGTATAAGACTTTTTAACCACCTTATCAATCAAATTTTCCTGATTGTATGTTCTCCACTGACCGTTAGAGCCTAAAACAAACGTAGGACCATTGATAGCATAATTCAGATCTTCTTCATTATACTCTGGCGCTAATCCAGCATTTGCTCTTGCTGTATTAACATAGTTCATTTCATCGATCAAAGACAGTCTTTCAGGAATATTAGCAGGCATTTGCCAGGCCATATTACTCATCAATGAAATTCGTGATTTACCCTTTTCACCCTTCTTCGTGGTAACCAACAGAACTCCTCCTGCAGATTATGCTCCATAAATAGCTGTAGCTCCACCATCTTTCAGAATACTAATATTCTCAATATCATTAGGATTTAAAGCCATGAATGTACCTTCAGAACTTATAACTCCATCGATAACAACCAAAGGCGCAACGCCTCCATTCGCTGAAGTAGCTCCACGAACTTCCATATTTAAACCTTGGGCACCTGGTCTTCCCGAGTTTCGGCTAATTACTAAACCAGGAGCTGCATCCTGAAGCATATTGACTACAGTAGGTGATGGTCTATCTTTTAATACTTTTGCATCGACCTGTGACACTGCACTTGTTAAATTGGTTTTCTTTTGATTACCGTATCCAACTACCACAACCTCATCAAGAACATCTTCAGTTTGCTTTAAAATTACTTTTTCAGCAGCAGAAGCTAGTATTTCTTGGCCAATATAACCAATGGAACTAAAAACCAAAATAGGGTCCGGAGTACTCACAGCTAAATTATAATTCCCATTAATATCTGTTGAAGTCGAGTTTTTACCACCTTTTTCTCTTACTGTAACGCCGCTGACAGCTTTACCAGTTGCATCAACCACTTTACCAGAAATGTTTTGTTGCGTTCGTAATTTAGCATACACCAGACTTTCCGGGAAAAGTATACTTGCTGTTGCCTGATTAGGCAATACACTAAGTGAAAGTGGTGCTAAAAGTGCAAGACGACAGTATAATTGTGACCAGCCTTTCTTCTTTAAGTAATTGTTTTTAACCATATTCAATGTATTAGGTTTTATTCGTGTAACTTTTGGTTATAGTGAAACAAGTCTAAACAAAAAAAAACACGTATACTATCGCTCAAATCAAGCCATCGATTGCACTGCATACGAAAACGATGTAGAAAAGATATGGGTCAAATATATTTTGCACGAACATGCAAAACAAATGCGGTATAATCTCAATATTATACCGCACAAGGGAAAATTAAAGAATGAAAATCTTAATTGAAAAAGCTAATATTACACATCAAAATGTTAGATATCTAAATAAATTAGTAATCACAACATCTAATAGTTACTTATGATTTAACTCTAGTATATTAAAACAGTATTTATTCATAAATAAACTTGTAGTAAGCGTTTTACTTTCAAAAAAAATGAGAATGAGATCCAATTATATTTGTCCGATAAGCTGAGGTAAAGCCATTCTAAACCAATACGTAAAAATATCTGGTTGATCATTTATCTTTTGGAACAATTCTAACTTATCAATCCATTTAAAGGCCTGTACCTCATTAGTATTCGGCACAGGCTGTTGATCCGTATATCCTACTAATACATGGTCATATTCGTGTTCGATAAGTTCATTTTCAACAGGAGTATAGTAAACAAATGCAAATACTCTTTTTAGATCACATTGCAGCCCCATTTCAAATTGTAAGCGCTGTTCGGCACTCTCTTTAATATCTTCATCTAATTGTGGATGAGAGCAACATGCATTCGTCCACAATCCACCACCATGATATTTTTCATTCGCTCGTTGATGAATTAGCATTTGTCCTTTGCTGTTAAAAATGAAAATAGAAAATGCGCGATGCAAAATTCCTTTTTCATGCGCCTCCATTTTGTCCATTTCACCTACTACGTGATCCTGTTCATCTACCAATATTACTTTATTTCTTTTCATATTTTTTACAGACAATAAATTTACAATGCTTGCTTATATACTCTCAGTGCTCTTTCACGTGCTTCCTCGTGCGACACTATCGGTATCTGAATATTTTTTTCATAATCCGGATTCCAAGTCTTGATATAAGTCAAATCAGCATCAAATTTTAAAGTTTGCGCTGTGGGATTAAAAATACGGAAATATGGGGCTGCATCACAACCACATCCAGCCACCCACTGCCAGTTACCATTATTTGAAGCTAGGTCATAATCCACTAATTTTTGAGCGAAATATGCTTCACCCCAACGCCAGTCAATAAGAAGATGTTTACAAAGAAAACTAGCCGTAATCATTCGTACCCTATTATGCATAAATCCCGTTTCATTGAGTTGCCTCATGCCTGCATCGACAATCGGATAACCCGTTTTCCCGGAACACCAAAGCTGAAATTCAGCTTCATTATTTCGCCATATGATCGAATCATATTTTGGTTTAAAACTATGTGTGACTACGCGCGGATAGTGATACAGTATTTGCATAAAAAATTCCCTCCAGATCAATTCAGAAAGCCATGTCTCATTATATTTCAAAGCAAACGCTACACACGATCTGATTGAGATTGTGCCAAATCTCAGGGCAATACCTAAGTGTGTTGTATGATCTAATGCAGGAAAATCACGCTTTTTATCATAATCGCTTATAATCTCCAGTTCTAAATTAGGCTTTTCAAATATTATATCCGTTTTCTGAAAGCCCAATACCTCTAGCTCTTTAATTTTCAATGGATTAGTTTTATAAAAATGTTCTGCAGAAACTACTACAGAGGCATAATTCTGAGGAACCAATAGGCTTTTCCATTTTCTCGAATAGGGAGTGTATACACTGTAGGGGTTGCCGTCATCTTTAACAATATCCGACTTTTCAAATATAACCTGGTCTTTGTAAGTATTAAATTGAATGTCTCGCTCTCTCAGGTACGATTCTATCAGCTTATCTCTTTTTATTGCCTGTGGTTCATAATCTCTATTACAGTATACACCTTGTACGTCATAAATTTTAGTAATAATCTCAAAAATCTCAAGTGGTTTACCGTGATAAGTCTGCAACGTTGATCCATAATTATGCAAAGTACTATTTAGTGAATTCAAAGCTTGGTGAATATAATCCACTCGTCGATCTTTGTCAGTTTCCAACTTTTGAAGTATAGTTGTATCAAAAATAAATATAGGGAGCACAGGGTAACCCGATGCAACAGCCTGCTGTAATCCCACATTATCTTCTAAACGTAGGTCACGTCTGAACCAAAATATAACAACCTTATCCTTCATATTTCTTATTTTTTCACCGTACATACGATTAATATATAGCTTGCGATTAATTATTTTTTTTGAAATCGTTAAAAAGAATAATTATTGAGCATAAACTGCCTATAACCATAAATCGCATCTTCTACTTAATGTTCAATCTGCGAATATTGAGTATTTGATCCATAATTGCTATAGAAGATTCCCATCCAGTTGTGGAGAGTACACCATTTACCTTAAAAACCATGTATAAAGAACAGATAAACACAAGGCACTTTTCCACTCCCGTTCACTTTAGCTATAAAGTGCAATAAATACAGTTCCAGTAGTTATCAATGCCTTAATAATTTGATATATTTTCTGTTCAAGTGTTGAATTTATTTGACCAATTAAGATTAAAAAATTTGTCGAGACAGAAATAGTTAAAATATATGAAAATAGTATTTATAAAATAACCATTCTTTAATTGGCAAACTAAATAATTGAAAAGGCATGGTATAAGCTGTACTTAAACTCACCAAACACTCATTTTAGTAAAATTTATATCCCATTAAATCAAAAGAGCCGAAACTATAATACTTGTTCTTAAAAATGCTCGAAAATATTTATTAAACTGGCTTTGACGATCAAAAAGCAACCCCAAACAACGATCTTAACACTCTTATTTACCTAAGCAATTTTCTGCTAACGGATCTAATTCTTTGACAAAGGATAGTTTTCAGCAACAGAAGTAAGCAAATCTGCAACATCAATATTTTGATCATATATCGGTTGATGAAATTTCTCCAATTTTTGTAATAAACGTATTAATTCCATTTTTTCAGGACGGGTCAGATCTCCTGTGACAATTAGACTGGCTTTACGAATTTTATCCATCTGATTCTCAAGAACGCGCAGTCCCTCATCTGTAATTGAAATGACTTTACTCCTTTTATCATCCTCCGAGTCGACCTGACCTACCCATTTTGGTGAATCAACCGATTAATGATCTGCATACCAAAAGGTTTATCATGGATATTACGTTTTATAAGTTCCATTTTTATCATTGGCCCAAAAACCTTCAGGTTAATTAAATAAATAAAATCTTCCTGCGTAGAAAAATCTGACTCATGTATAGCCGCTTTAGAGTAAGTTTTTGCAAACCTGTTCATCTGCACAATTAATGTATTGATGACACTATCAGGGTTTCGACCGTTTTCCTTTCCTTCCCAGTCCGGTTCTATAGTAGCTACACTTTTGTAATTATCGACTATAAATTGTTGAAAGCCTTCACTATCTTCGCTATACCCTCCATTTTCTTGCTTATATTTTTCAAAATTTTCGAGTAGTTCAATAGTATCTCTTAATAAATTATAATTCATGCTTTGTTAATTGAATAAACAAATAGGCTAAAACTACTCTATTTATTTTGTATAAATGTACATTTTTAAAATACAAATCTAAAATATAGTTCATTATTGTTCTAAATATTTTTATAATAATGTTTAAAATCTAAGATAATAGGTTCTAGATCTCCCACTTAGCATGAAGCTTTTAAGGAATAATTTTTCAAAAATTAATTCCCCTTTTAAAACCAATAGTACAGGATCACAAAATCGGTCCTCAATAAAAAAGCTGTCAATCTATCTTGAAAATAGATTTACAGCTTTTTATTTTATTTAGAAACATCTTTTTTAAAAAATGGGCTATGTTGCAAGATCCTGCGATTAAAACGATCACTTTAGCCGGAGTAGAGCAACATCCAAAACTCAAAGCACATGTTTTCTGGAACACCAATACAACAGATGTTTATCTGAGTCTAGAAAATTTACCTCCTGCTCCAGAAGGTATGCAGTATCAACTTTGGGCGATCGTTGATGGTAAGCCAGTAGATGCTGGTGTATTTCCTTTGGATCATACTGACCAGATCACCAGTATGAATCAGATACCTAAAGCACAAGCTTTTGCTATAACCTTAGAGACAAAGGGAGGAAATCCCACACTAAATTTATCACAACTTTATGTGATGGGAAATACATAAACTTTCGTTATATTTTAATACAGAAGTTACCTGTCACACTAATTGTACTAGCATTAGTTATCCCATTGACCTCTTAATAGAGGAAATTAGGTCATGAGCATCCAGTGGTTTCTTCAATTTTGCATCAAAAAGATTTACCTGCTTTTGTTCAGCAGCTTCGAGATACATACTGTCTGCCGTAAAAACAAATACCCTAACTAGTTCCCATTCTTTTTTTGCTCGTATCTTATTTAAAATTCCCCAACCGTCAAGATCAGCCATCCTTAAATCTGTGATTACGACATCAACGTCATTTTCATCCATATATGCAAGTGCAACATGACCTTGCTCAAAGATATGTACATTAGGAAAATCTTTAAAATAGTGATTCAAGTAAAGAACATTAATCCTATTATCATCAATGATCACAATCTTCATTTCTTGAGGAAGATCTTCCAATGTATACTGTATAGCGGTGGTTTCTAATATTTTCGTTTTTTCGACAGGAAGTACCAAAGTAAATGTAGATCCTTTTCCTAATGTGCTGACCAAATCAATATTGCCCTCCATTTGTTGGGCAAATAATTTCGATATATATAACCCCAGCCCAAAACTACTTGTTTGCTTCTTCGCTCCGGCCATATAGTACTGACGAAATACCAGCGCCTGCTCTTCTTCTACAATACCGATACCACTATCCTGAACAGCCACAAATAGCGTTGTTTTTCCATTTTTCAGCTTCAGAGAAGCGGTGATACTAACTTCCCCCTGAGAAGTATATTTAATGGCATTACTGATCAGATTAGAAACGATCTGCTTCATTCTAAACTCACTGCTATAAATTAATAATGTAGGGTCTATTTCTATTTTTTTAACAATAGAAATATTTTTATTTTGGGCTTGATGGTTGTGTAAATTGAGAATATTTAGTAATAATTGGTGCGGTGCAAAATAATCATATTGTACATCCATTGCCCCAGCTTCCAACTTACTCAGGTTTAATATATCATTGACAGTACTGTTGATAACATCAATTTCGTGCGAGGCCGAGTTAAGATACTCTGGATGAATCAGTTTGCTATCATTATTTTTTCGCAATATGCTAATAATACCCTGCAATGCATTGATAGGAGATCTTACCTCATGACTTACACTCGCTAAAATAGTCGTTTTCTCAGCAGCTACCTGTGATGCATAATCCTTCTCCTCCTGCAATTTCCGTTCATAAGAAACGGCATTCGACTGATAGAAGAAAATCAGAATAATTGACAGTCCAATTATGATAAAAGATCCAATAAGCTGATTTCTAAAATTATGTGTACTTTCTTTGTATAATGCCAAGTCTTTTTTTTCTGCTTTTCGTAGTAGCGCTAACTCGTGACTTTTAATCACATCAATTCCCTTCCTCAGATTATCCAGTAAGTTTCTATTTGCCAGCACCAGTTGCTTTTCTTTATCTTGAAGAGCAACAAACTTTTCTTGGAGGTTCTTTAAATTTTGACGGTAAACTTTTTTATTTTGCTGTATCAGATAGGCTATATTACGGGAAATTACATCTTTTTGCAACGTATTAAAATCCTGTGTAATCGTCCTAGGGACAAGCGTATCATTTTTAGCTTTAAAAATACGTTTAAAGAGATTTTCTTTTTTTCGGATTGTCGTATCTTTCGTTAATGTATTAAAGGAGGTGTCACTCATTATCCTCTTCACAATCGAATCGACCTGCTCAAACTTCGGATCCCTTAATAATGTTTTATTGGAGGAAGATAAAACAGACAAGGAGTCCTTTGTAAAGAATATGAGTTGATCTACTGTCTGCTTTAATGTCGCAAATTCTTGTGAAAGCACCTTTTTTTGCTCCATATCTTCTGCACTCACCTGCATTAAATTTTCCTTCAAAGGCAATTTCGACAATGAGTCTACAGAATACCTAATTGTATCCAATTTATTTTTGTAAGCTGAAAAAGTAGGCTTGTCAAAATTCACGGTATACAACCTGAAAAGGTTTTCGGCTTCACTATATACGGAGAATAATCGATCAAGTCCAGAAGATTGTTTATATGAAGATGCATATGCAGCATCAAGACGTTCTTTTACCTTTTGCTGTTCATAATACTGGTAAATAAAAATAACTCCTAAGTATATAAAAGAAGCAATAAGTGCTCCGATCAATAAAGCTCGAAGGAGAAATGTTTTTTTCTTTTTTAGTGTTGGCAAGAGTTCAGTATATTTTCTTCAGATGTATGGCAAGCGCAGGCATCGATACTCCATGCAGCATATTTTGCTGACATCAAATTATGTGAGCATTAAAATAGTAACAATAATAACTATTATAACTGTACAACTATGAAGATCGTTGGATAAAAAAGTGATTGTTTATAAATTTGTAGCTACCCCGCTACATAATAATAAATCACTTTAAACTTTTACGTACACAATAAGATTAACAAAACTTGTAAAACCTGATATTTCTAGACTTATGGATGTATTCATTTAATAAAAATATAACACAAAGGAAATAGAACCCCAGGGTCCCTTTAAAAAAGCCTTAAACACACTTATATTTGTTCTTAATAAGATAGATACTTCAATCCTAAACTGTACTCTTATGTATTTATAGCTTGTTAAATAACAAAAATCATTTATTATCATTAACCTTATAGAACAATTATGAAAATATTTTTTTTACTCATTATGACTAGTATTGCCATACTATTTACAGCATGCAATTCTAGCGAAACCATTGAACCAGAACAAGAAAATATATTAATTGGCACTTTTTGGCTTAGGAAAGATATCGCTTCCGAAATCATTTATGGTGGTGGTGACAATTACCTCAAACTAACATTTAAGAAAGATAATTATTATGAAATTGTTCGGGTTAAAGCTGATAAAGTCAATAGTCTCCAAGAAGAGGGTACTTATACCCTTACAGATAATAAAGATGTTATCCTTACTACAGAAAAAAATGAACAAAAAACCTCTCTAAGATACGTACTAGTAAACAACCGAACATTACATCGAGTCACAGAAACTGGAGAAATTCTTACCAATGCATACGAAGCCTATATTATGCAATAGAACACGATAATTCATCGAATTCAATTATCCTGCATTATTTATACATAACCGAAAATGCAAAGCCCCAACAAGTAATTACTTTCTTGGGGCTTATTATTAAGAGGGAATAGTTCATTTATCTTTTCCTCCTTTAAAAGCATATAGACCTGTGTTGGTGAAATCGCATCAAGCATTTCTAGCGATAGGATAGATCGGTACTTCAGAAACTATTTTATCCATAATTTCCATGTCCAAAACTTCATTATCCAGTATTTCGAATTCTGAATTCTGCGACTTAAATTCAGGAACTATTTTTTCATATGTCTCACGAGATTCATAAAATCGGGTAAAATAGCATGCGGACCTACTATATGTTGACACAAATAATTAATTCGTTCTACTTTTTGCGACAAATCGTCGTGATTTACCTTCGCGATCATAATTTTGGGATGATGAGTCTTTATCGTATTCTCATTATTCGCAAGAAGCTCTTCATAGATCTTCTCTCCGGGGCGTAACCCAACGATTTTGATATCAATATCTTCTGGATAACGATAACCTTTCAAATTAATCATACGTTTTGCCAGATCGATGATACGAATTGACTTACCCATATCAAACACAAAAATCTCTCCCCCTTTTCCCATCACTCCAGCTTCTTGAACCAATTGACAAGCTTCTGGAATTGTCATAAAAAATCGGGTGATATCAGGATGAGTCAATGTCAATGGCCCGCCTTGCTCCATCTGTTTCTCAAAAAGTGGGATTACCGATCCATTAGAACCTAGCACATTACCAAATCGGGTAATGATAAATTGAGTATCGGATTTTCCACTGCAACTGCTCACATATATTTCAGCCATGCGCTTTGTTGCTCCCATAATATTAGTCGGGTTAACCGCTTTATCCGTGGATACCATGACCATTTTTTTAACCCCATATTTCATCGAGAGGTCTACAACATTTTTACTTCCTAGCACATTTGTCTGTATTGATTCGTATGGATTAGCCTCCATTAAGGGCACATGTTTATAGGCCGCCGCATGAAATACCAAATCCGGATGATACTCTGCAAATATCTTTTGCATGAAAAAATAATTACGCACATCTCCAACAACACAATGTAAATGTTCAGGATAGCTGCATTTTATTGATTGTTGTATATCATACAAAGGAGATTCAGCTTGATCTAATAAAATCAATTTTTTATAAGAACGTCGGGCAATTTGCCGAGCAAGCTCTGAGCCAATTGATCCTGCTGCACCTGTCACCAAAATTACTTTACCTTCCATCTCGGCTTCTATCTCCTGGTGATCCAGTTTGATAGGCTTACGTCCCAATAAATCATCAATTTCTAAAGGTCTGATCTCACGATTCACTCTTGAATTAGGTAGAATACGCGCAGGAGACATGATTTTAAGTTCAAGACCAAGCTGATGAAACCAATCCGAAACATATTGCAAACGTTCCGGATCATTATTTTCTACAGCAATAATCACATCCGTTATACGGTTTCTTTTAATAAAATCTGATGTAATTTCAGTTATATCCAGAATTTTTAAACCCGCAAGCCGTTTACCGACTCGATTTAACTGATCCTCTACAAATGCAATTACATGATATTTCACTTGAGGGTCTTCTTTCAAAAGAGAATAAGTTGAGAGTCCGGGACGAGAAGCACCAAAAATCAAGACGTTTTCCAACTTTCTGGCAGATAATGAGAGATATTCAAATACCGTACGGTAAACCACACGAGAACCGATCATGAACACCAGTAATATACAGAACTGCATGGTCAATAGTCCATAAGGTAATCTCAGGTAATCTGACACCGTACTTCCCCGCTCTACAACAGACCTGACGATAATCATGAATAGCATCAGCACAATATAAGCAGTTGCTGTAGTTTTAAATATTTTAATTACATCTTGAATACCCGTCTGGCGTACAATCCCTTTAAAAGTACTGTTGCTAACAAAAAAAGTAAAATATACGAAAAGAATAATGATTAGCTTTTTCAACATCATCGAAACATCAGCAAACCCTTTCAAGTCATAGAGTACATAAATAGACAGTACATAACTGACAAATACAATAAACATATCGATTATCAAAATAATCCAACGCGGATGGTCTCGATATAAATGTCTTTTTAAATCTCCAAAAAAACTTATCATAATCTTATTGCTAACAGTTCACTTTTATTAATAGGATATGGTTAGTAAAGGGTATTTAGATGACCCTTAAATGGCTCCTATTCAATATTATAATTCACACCACCAATACTATAAAATTGACAATCCTCGTATATACATTTTCACATATTTATTAATTATTAATAAAACCGGTTCACTTTTATTATGCTTCTAGCGAAGTGGCAGGGTTAATAACAAAAATCTTACAAAAAGGTTTTTGATTTAAAAACTTTACTAAATAAAATTCTAAAAAATTTCTTTATCAAGGCTTTAACTGTTTAAACAGTTATATTATCATCTTTTCAAACACATTTCCTCACAAGTAATGTTGGCACACTAATTGAGAACATTTATTTACAATAAATTGGGGAAAATAACGTTGTGAAAACAGGCTTTGAGCTCATATTTCAATTTTGCTTAATATGCGAATATTTGTCAGATCGCAACGTACTTTAATCTATACTATCGAAAAACAATTATTACTAAAATCACAGATGTCTTTTTTTAGCAATCTATTCACAAAAAATAAAAATACCGCTTCGGTCCGATCCATATCACAATTGGATTTTCTTGAAGTTGACATGCATAATCATTTACTACCGGGCATTGATGACGGTAGCACATCAGTACAGCAATCATTAGGCTATATTAAGGAATTAAGCAGCCTTGGTTTCAAAAATTTATTTGTACTCCACATATCATGGAGGGTGTACATCCTAATACTAAATTTAGCATTGGACAAGCCCACCATGCACTAAGCGAAGGATTAAAAAATTCAGGAAGCGATGTGGAGATTTTTGCTGCCGCAGAACACATGATCGACGACGGCCTTTATGCACTGGTTGAGAGCAATGATTTGTGCTTAATGCCTGGCGGATATGTTTTGATTGAAATGTCATACCTTTCCGAATCGAAGGCTTTATTTCAGACCATATTGAATATTCAAAAATTAGGTTACAAACCTATATTGGCACATCCCGAACGCTATAATTATTATCACAGCAATTTCAACATTTACAAACAGATAAAAGATGCTGGATGTTTTTTACAATTAAACCTTTTATCTCTGAGCAGATATTATGGTGTCGATGTAAAAGCCATTGCCATGACACTTGTCAAATCGGGCATGTACGATTTTGTCGGAACTGACCTTCACCATGATAAGCACCTTCGTTCATTAAAAGATATTATTGAAAAATATCCTGTACGGGAAATGCTGAAAACCTGTACAATTTTAAACCCGACCTTACTTGATCATATCAATGCAGGCAAAGGGCAGCATATCATCGCCGGATAAATAATCTGAATAACATATAAAAAGGAGCTTTATACTAACGTGTATAAAGCTCCTTTTCATTAACAGCGTATATGCGATCACAGATATTCCTTCCGTAGCAGATAATCCACAACCTGACTAGCCCCAAATGCACTAAGATGATGTTTATCAAACATGTAAGACATCCCCATTTCCTGAGAATTGTGCTCTATTTCTCTATGTTTATAAATATCAATATAATGTTGCTCCGGGATAATTCGTTTCAGAAATTCATTAACTTGTTGCCCTTCGTCTAGAATAAATTGCTGCTCATCTAGAACAGGGTTAAACATTTTTTTTAATGCAACCTGTCGGTAAGGAACCCGATAAAGTTCGGTTTGTCCGATGAAATAATACTGTAGCCCATAACTATCAAAGAGCGCAGTCATCTGACTTAAACCTTGCTTTATTTCTTTAGGTGTATAGTTCATTTCCTCATATGTATTCATTAACCAATGAACAGAAATAAACACCTTATTGATTTTATTCTCATTTTTAGGCAGGAACTCGGTATAAAAATAGTTCCATAACTGAACTGACTTATCATAACCTTTTGGATCTGGAAAAGAAAAAGTTAAGCTTAAACTCATCTCCAGCAGATTTTGATCTTCCGTCAAGAAATTTCTAAAAGCCGTAGAAAGCTGGACGGCATGGCTATCCCCGATCAATAGAATATTGCATCAAAACATCAAATTTTCAATAGAGTATAGACCAAGAGGATTACTTTTACAATGCTCATCTATGAAAGTACAGAAGGCGTCTTTACAAGAATATGGTTGATAGATACGAAAGACAAAATAGCATATAAGAGCTCACTTCATACTTTTTTACAATCATTATATTAAAATTGTTAAAAAATATATGCTCTAAATTTCTCTTTTAGTGCAGTATATTAGGTGTTTTCCCCAACATATGAATAGTTTGCTACACAACATAATGATTCCAAAAATATAGCTAATCAAAGCAATAAAAAATTATTGAGTCGCAATATTTTATTATTTATTCAGATCATTACATCACCTAACAGCGTCCTCCTTGACTTACAATAATGTTGACCCATTAGATCAAAATCAGTATGAATTTAAATGTCGATTTTAATTAAAAAAGTTTTTTCAGCAGCTTTTTAGGAAAAGAATTTTGGGACATAACTTTTCTTTCTGTAGCAGTATCTCCAAAAAAATAAAACATTTTATAGAGATAAAGAAGATAATAACCTCAAGAGAGCATCTATTTTTAAAGCAGTTCATTATGAATTAATACTAAACTCAGCAGGTACGTAAATAACTATATTCTATACATATAGAAGTGCTAGAAATACAATTGATGATTATACGGTTTATACAGAATAAACCATCAAGCACCTTTAAAACTATTATATTAAGTTATCAACAAAATTTAAATCAAATTCATTTAAACTTATAAAAACAATTTTCCTAACAAAGGCTATATGTATGTGACCAAAGAATTTGTTCGCTATAAGACCATGACCTTGATGCTACACAAAGATGGCCTAACCTCTGACTTCAGATCTAACCTAAATATTATGGAGTGACTATGATATAATTATTCGAATAAGTTTTTAATATATTCTCTAAAACTATCATTCATAGAAAAACGCAGATCATCTATAGCTCCACTTTACCTGAGACAATCGCCGCACTTCTTTATCCGTGTTCATTTACATGCTACCACAAACAAGTGCTATCTTGATTTGACCAAGAAAAGAACTATTTTTTAATGTAGTTCCGACCATTACATTTACAAAGACATCCCAGACCATGCCTATTGCCTGATAAGCAAATAGATCAAACGAAAAGAGAACAATAAGGATTAAAAAACTATTTTTTGCATAAGTTAATTAATTTGGTAAGTTAATATTAGTTGCTAGATGTTCGGTGGTAAAATAGATTTCGATATATATTCAACAAGAATTTAACCACGAGTATTTGGACTGCTACCAATAATAAGATGGAAGAGAATACTTAAGGGGTAATTCACTTTTTGTGAAATACCCCTAATTTCTAAATTAATGGTTCCCATGTAAAAACCGGATGAAAAAGGATGTTTTAAGGTCATATCAACTCACCCTTTCATTCCAATCGTTGTACATAAGCTTTTCTATGATGTATCGTAAGAGCATTTCCCACCGGTTCAAAAAACCTGCCTCATTACCCCAAGACCAACCAGCTACTTCATTTTCAAATCTGTACCTGCAATATCTTCCCAGCGATAATAATGGAAAGTTTTATCATCACTCATCGCAACAAAAAGACCATGTTTAAATGTATCATTTAATTTAACCGATACAACCTCCGAACCATCACTTTGTGTAGCCATGACCGGCACCGTTTTCAAGTGCTTATGTTCAAATGGATTTGTCTTAGTTCCTTCTCGGCTAAAAATCTGAAAACGATTTGCCCCTGATCCGAAACCAATATATATCCCGTACTATCGGTCAATTTATAAATAGAAATACCTTCATGATCTTCTTTAAAACCTTCAGTTGCAAATAAAGCCAGTTGCTCATTTCCTTTTGCAGGATCTGCATAATATTGCTTTACTCCCACCTGTTCATCCGAATAGTAGATATATCCAAGTTCATTATCCACCGCTATTGCCTCGATCTCCTTCTTTCCGCTAAAAGAACCAAATTTGCGGACAAAAGTTGCCTTTACTGCACCCGAACCATTATCCTCTAATAGGTATTGCCACAGATAGCCATCCTTAGGACCATTTTTCCGCCCCACAATAGCATAAATCTGTCCTTTGGATGAAGTATACAGCGCAATGCCCATGAGATCCCTAAAATCAGGCGCTGTTTCACCTGCAAACATATCCAATCCGCCTGATCAATAGGCTTCATATCAGGGAGCGAAAATATCCGCAATTTATGCGTCATACGTTCTGTTGTTACAGCAATATCAACAGGCTTACCATTCAAGATCAACCCATAAGCTACATCCACATTATTCGGGCGCTTCAAATTGGGCACGACCTTATCCTTTACAATTTTACCTGCTAGGTCGTAGACAAAAAGCGCTCCATCAGCATCTTTATCCGTTGCGATCACTAAACTCTTACTTGGATCAGCTTTATTGATCCAGATCGCAGGATCATCGGAATCATAACGCACCGCATCGGTCACGAAAATTGGCTTAATGGTATCTGTAGCAACAGCATTAGTTTGTGGATTATTGCAAGCCACCTGAAATATCGCTGATACGATCAAAGAAATAGATAGTGTTGTTTTTAAAGTTATCATGTTGAGTAATTAAAATTTTGTTCCAAAAGCACCTGCATAAACTGCGGGTGCAGGCGAGTTGTAGGTTAATCCATTTGACATGACCAGTCCGGTAATGAAATGTGGTTTAAAAGATAAAGTTCCAGATTTTAGGGCTGGAGAATTCCCTTGAAGGTGAAAGTCCCAAGCCGAATCAAACACATAGTTATTAACCGAAGTCTCCAAAGGATAAGTTACAAATTTCGGATTGTTCTCTCCCGCTAGTTTACCTCTAACATCATTTGATCCTGCTACAATATCATTCTTTCCAACCTGAAACTGATCTACAGTTAATTGATCTTGACCAAAGTACCAGTTATTACTAAATATTGAGCGATTATCTTCCGGTTTTTTAGGATCCCGCTTGACGCCAAATCGGGTATTGGCAAAAAGGTTATTGTAGATCTCCACTCTTACAGATGCCTCTATCCATATTGAACCACCTTTGGCAGTAGGTCTGCGCCATCCCGTATTAAGCATTGTATTATTATACACCATAATGTATGCTTGAGGAGTCTTGTCACCCGAATTGGAAAGCTTTAAAGCATTCGTATTCACACTGTAAACCAGATTGTAGGCGACATCGGCAATAGAACCAGATTTAAAGTTCATCGCCTCACCACCTGTCACACCATTTGAGAAAAAGCGATTATTAGCAAAGATAATTTTCCCACCTTCAATATATGTACAGTCTTCATGAAAATGACTGATCGTACTATTCTGGACCACTAATTTCCCGTCAGCATTGGAAAACCAAAGCGCAGGTAGTGCCTCTCCCGATACTTTCTTATACAAACCCATCTTCACAGAAGTTGAAGCATCTGATGTAATCGCACCGCCATATTCCAGAACGGTATGATCTAAAACCAGCTCTTGACAACTCGGAGCCGCTAAAATTCCACCCCAAAGTTTTCCAAATTCATTGGTTTTAGTTTTATACTGTTCTTCTACGGTAAACCTGATTGGATTATCATCTGTTCCGAGTGCATACAAGTTGCCCAAGACCACAATTTCGGGTTTATTCTCAGCATCCATCAAAACTGTAACCCCCTCTTCGATGGTCAATGTTTTGCCTTCGGGAATAATAATATCTCCTTTTATATGTTGCACACTGCCTTTACTCCATACTCCGGATACTTCGCCGATAGCACTGCCATCAGCCTCGCTCGTATCGACGTCAATATTCGCTTTTTCACATGCCGTTAGCATTAGAAAAACATGCTAGACACGATAAAATCATGTTATTTTTCATTGTAACAAATTGTTTAATTGTCATAATTGATTTGTTTTCTAACCACGATTAGGTCAAGATTGTTAAATAAAATATTGATGCTATCCGATTATTTATTAAATGAGTAACGCAAACCAAGGATATAATTTTGACCGTAAAGATCTTTTCTGATAAGCGTATTACCACCTTCCGTTAGCTTCTCCGCAATCTTTTCATTTTCAGGATTCACTCCCTTTACATACAGTTCCATCGGAGTATTCAAAATATTGTTGGCTTTGGCAAAAATAGCCCAACCCGCCTTAAATTTCTTTTCAATAGAAGCATCCAGCTGCACAAATCCTTTTTGCCATAGATCATCATTCAAAAACTGCGATACGGTATTGATGCGATCACCAGTGTAAGAACCAGCCAATTGTCCCTCCCAGCCTTTATTCGCATCCTTATACAGTAAAGATAGATTGGCTATATGTGCCGCCTGCCCGTATAAAGGACGTGTTTGGTCAACAATAATAGGTTCTGGATCTTGTGTCGTTTCGTTTATTCTACGTGACATTTTCGCGGTAGTAATACGCGAGTGTGTATAGGTATAATTCGCTTTTATCCCGAACTTTTGGATGTACTTGATGTAATCCACTTCGATTCCAAAATTATTTGCATTACCAAAATTACCCGGTGTGTAATACACATCCTGCTTGCGGACTTCATCTGGCTGAAACGTATACTCGATCGGGTTTTTAATCTTTTGTAGAACATGCCAACAAAAATTGTGACGAAGCCTCAGGAAACAATTCATAACGTAAATCAAAATTATCCGCAAGCGCATGTTTTAGATCTGGATTTCCTCTTTCTAAGAACTCTTCATTCACGACAGAGGAAGGAACGATTTCATAAAAACCGGGACGATTCAAAGCGCGATAATAAGCGGCATGAAGTTGCTGTTTCTCATTCAAATGATACTTGACGGTCAAACTTGGCAACCATTCCGTGTAGACTTGAGATCCTTCTGGTCTCTTTTCGCCTGCAGGAAACAGTAATTTATAATCTTGATTGGTATGTTCCATACGGACCCCTCCGATCATTTGGAGTTTGTCACTTTCATAATTGAACATCCCGTACACTGCTGTAGTTTTCTCATTGGCATCATAAGTCAAGGGATTAGCAACGGCACCGGTGGGATTGGTCACGGTCAAATTCAGTTCCGTATAATTTTGAAAATCTACACCATATTTATACTTTGCCTCTTCCGCAGATGCAGGAGAAAGGTTGTAATTGTTATAGAAACTACTCCGTTGTTTATCACGGTATACCCCCCCTGTAGACAACTCCAATTTACCATCTGTCATGGGTACTTTATAAGCCACATCCCAGTATCCCGCATAATCATTGTCAGTATTCCGTTCCCAACGGTAGGTAACAGGTGATTTATTAACAAGAGAAGTGCGCTTACGTTCAAAATTCTCTTGAATACCATCTAAACTTATCGTGGTATTTTGAGGCAATTGATTACTAGCAGATGACAGCGCACCCGACCATCTTACATTCAATCTATTATCCATAAAACGATGATCACCCTGCAAAGTTCCGTTATAGATCTGTTGCTGTGTCTTTCGACTTCGCGTTACATAGGTCAATTCTGCCTTTCCAATATTAGGATCATATTGCCCATTATAGATGGTATTGACCGCATCACGAAGTTGCGTATTATTCAGATTCACATACATTTGATAGAAGCTCAAACGATGATTGGGATTAAAACGATAGTCGATTTTATTATGTAGACCTAAGCGTTGCTGCTGTTCATCATACTGACGATCTTGTTTCTCAGTAATAACTGCATTCGGATTTACGCCGACTACAGCAGATTTGTAAAAAATAGAGCGGCTTCCGCGGTGCAGATTTTGATAACTTGCCCCCAAGATTATACCCAGCTTATCATCCAGATAGCGGTTCCCGAAAGTTAAATTACCAACGACATCTGGCGAAGGTTTTTTATAGGTATAGTCTAATACCCCTTTATTAAAATCTGCTGCAGTCGCATTGTAATTTTTACCATGAAGTTCATAAGGTGATTTGGATGAAGTTCCACCTGCAGCGAAACTTCCGAAGTCCTGATTAAAATAACGTTGACTATCCCGTCGCCAAATTAGCCTGTAGTAATAATTTGCTTGGCGCAGCTTTCATAACCATATTCACAACACCGCCAACAGCATCTGCCTCCATATTTGGTGTAAGCGATTTGTATACTTCCAGACGTTCTAACATATCTGAAGGAAACAAATCCAATGGTACGTAGCGATACTTATTATCTGGGCTTGGTACTTTTACACCATTGACCAAGGTTGTGTTATAACGCTTATCCATACCTCTTAAAATGGCATACTGCCCTTCTCCATTAGAATTCCGTTCTATAGAAACCCCCGATACGCGTTGCACAACGTTTGCGACCGTGATATCTGGAGAAATCTCAATAGCTCTAGCCGAAACAACATTCATGATCTGCGATGCGTTCTTTTCCAGCCGTCTCGCACTGGGATCATCATCACCGCCGTTTCGCTGTCCTTTGATCGTTACCTCCATCAATTTTTGATCTGTAGAAGTAAGTTGAAAAATAAAATGGGGAGTATCTTCTTTTTTAATTTCGATTTCCTGGGTAAATTCGGCATAGGCCATATGTCTAATATGTACTTTGACCTTTCCTGCGGACAGTCCCTTTAATTCAAATGAACCATCCAATTGTGTTTTGGTAGATAGTCCGCTTTGTTCCAAAAAACAGTGGCTCCAGTTATGGCTTCACCGGTTTGACCATCCAATACTTTACCTTTGATTTTGGTTGCATATGCTGCACTGACCGAAATGCTGGAGGCAAGTAATACCGTTAAAAAATTTTTCATTTTGCTTAGATTATATATGAATCTTTGATCGTTGAGCAAATATGACATCCAATTTCAGTTTCACAAAATAGCAAGCGTTACAACAAGGAAACAAAGAGATTTACGGACTATACAACAAGGAAACAAAATCAATCAACAAACTATTAATCAATCGATTAATAGAAAAATAAACGCCATTACCATTCCGTTATCGTTATGTTAAGAAATTATGAAATACTGAGTAGGTAACCTGTAAGATCTTCACCTTGTTCCAATTTTAACTTTTTTCTCAGGCGATGTCTAGCCACACGAAGGCTATCTTGTGATATCCCCAAAAGCACAGCAATATCCGTGTTGTTCAAATTTATTTTAAGCAATGCAATCAAGCGCATATCGGCGGCAGTTAAATCTGAAAACCGTTGTACTAGTTTTTTAAAAAAACTATGATGTACTCTTTCAAAAGTCACCATAAATTCTTTCCAATGAATACCCTGTGTAATATTTTCATTGATCTGCAAAACCAGATCGTGCATTTGCTTTTTTTGATCCCGTCGTTCATCCTTAACCATTACTTTTAACTCATCTCGGAGCTGTTCCAAAAATTGGTTATTACGGATTAAATTCAAAGTATGCGACGTCAACTCCTTTTCTTTGAGCGTCAGCTCCTGCTTAAGCTGTTTATCTTCGAGCAACTGATTTTTAAGTGCAATTTCTGCTAATTCCCTTTCCGCTTCTTGCTTTCGCGACTCGGTCATCTGATTATTGATCTTTATTTTTTGACGGCTATACAGCACATACGATAAAATAATTAACAAGATCAAAAAACAATAGTTCCCAGCAATAAAATGGAGTTGATCTTTTTAGTGACCTGCAATTGTTCAATTTCTTCTGTTTTTTGATTCATATCATAAAGTGCCTGAAAAAAAGCAGTATGCCTAGCCCCATCTACACTATATAACTCCAGCACAAGCTTCCGACTTCGCTCTGCATAAACATAAGCACTATCCATTTGACCGCTTAATGCATATGTTTTGCTTAGATCTTTAGTCGTTGCCGACATCTGATACACATCTCCCAATTTCTCTGCCATATCAAAAGCCCACTTTGTTAATTTTATGCTTTCCGAAAACTTGCCGGTCTTCCTGAAAATATCACCCATATTATTCACCACTACAATCTTTCCGTAGTTGTCTTGCGTTTCATCATATAAGTCACGTGCTTTTTCAAAATGATCAAATGCCCGATCATACTGTTCCAAATCTTCATAAATACTACCCAGATTCTCATGAATCTTAGCTTCGCCATTTTTATTTCCTTCTTCGTTATAAATCGCTAAGGCCCGCATTTGGTATACGAATGCCGAATCATAATCAGCGACCTTTTCAAATAGATGACCAATATTGCCCAATACACCAGCTTCACCATTTTTATCTTTCTCGGCTCTGAAAGAATGGAGCGCTTTATTAAAGTAATTTTTAGCTAGATCATGCTGTTTATTAAAAATATTGAGTTCGCCTATATCACTCCAATTAGATGCGAGTAATTGTTTCGCATTTAACTGGGTGTAGATACGGTCCGCTTGGAAATAATAATCTTGCGCTTGTCCATAATGCCCTTGATTAACACATAACCACCCTATTGCCTGTAAACAATTAGCTTGTAATAACAAGTCTTTATCACCAACCGCCTCAGCATACCGCTTTTTGACTAGCGTAATCGCAGAATCAGGATAGTTTTGACTTAACACCCGAATATCTTTAAATGATTCTACCTGTGCATTTGCGGTGTCACCGATAAATGCCTGTGCTATAAATAGTATTAAAAATATAATTTTATCAGAAATCCTCATATTCAAGTAACTAATTGATGTTGATGTGCAAATGTACACGAAGCATGTTAACAGAATATTAAATCACATTACATGCACGGCCACTTAACATCATAGAACAAAAAAGATTGATTATCATATCGTGTAAAAATGTGTTAAAGCATATTACAAGACACTAGGGAACTATCTCTAAACAGAACATATATGCCTTTAAATAATAAAAACACCACATCCCAATAGAAGAACTGGTTTAAATGATTCAAATAATGAAAGGATTTTACTGGTTGGATTACAAAATGGAAATTACTTTGATGGCATAAAAATTTTTCAATCTAAATAGCGATTTCTTCAAAGTAAATACTATTGTATTCTTCCACTTTCGTTCTCCAGTGCTGATTTTCGCGCACGTTGCGCTTTCGTTGTTCCATTACTAAAACGGTAGCTAAAACTTAACCGTACCTGTCTCGACTCGTAATACCCATAACTGTTAGACACAAAGCCAGGAAAATTTTGAGTGTACTTACTCTGGTTGCCTTTATAGATATCATTAATAGCAAATCGAATTGTTGCTTTATCGTTTAAAAGGATTTTTTGAAAAGCAACGTCCACCTGACTGATCTCCCTGCTTATCGTATTTGCTCCACTCAGGCGATTTGAATTATAAACCGCCGTTACCTCTGCTCTCATTTTAAGCGGTAAACGAAAGGACTGCACCAAACTGACACGTCCTGCCGCTTGTTGTAAGTTCAGATTTCTATACTGATCAAAAGAAACATCATTTTGAATATAATATAGAAGACCATTAAAAGTAAGATCCCACCAGGATTTAGGTGTAAAATTCTGTGTCAGGGATAAAGACCAGTGCTTTTGTATTCCTACATTTCTACTGATCATAACTATTTTATCATTGTCCAGCGTATCGGTCACCTTCGCGTTAAGCTGATCAGTATAAGCAAAATTAAACGAAACTACCGTTGCGCTTTTTAATGAATAAAGAACAGTCAAGCGGTGGGTTAATGAGGGACTTAAAAAGGGGTTTCCTTGCCAAAAAGATAATTCGTCAAGCATATAAATAAAGGGATTCAGATCCTGATATGCTGGTCTCTCAATACGCTTGGCATAAGATAAAGAAACAGTTTGGTTTTCCCCTAACGGTCTCGTAGCAGAAAAAAAGGGGAATAAATTGGTGAAATTTCTTTTGATATCATCATCTAGTTCTGTCCCATTCTCGTTATAAAAAAGCGTTCCTTTAGAGTTCGAATTCTCTATACGTACTCCACCCTGTAGCGACCATTTTCCTAACGTTCTTTTATAATCTATATAGGCACTTGTCGTGTGCTCGTAAAAATGAAAATCATTGGTGCGTCTGTTATCGAGGCTATCCGGGCCTTTATCAACATGGAAAAACCTAGCATTATTCTTGGAACCTACATTTGAATACTTAAAACCCGTTTCCAATTTCCCCTGCCATAAGTTCATCCCATAGTCCAACTTTATTCCCTTTAAATCAATATCTATCCCATTGAGCGTACGGTACAGATTTTCCTGAAGGATATTTTGCTGATGATCACGGTAAATATTAGATTGTAGGTTTTTATTCCATTTATCAAAAAAACCATAGTCAGCATCAAGATTTAAACTTCGTCCTAACGTATCTTCATATTTGTAGTTGAAATTAAAATTGTATCTGGCAGTGCGCTGTCCATAATAATCGTTAATCGCATCCAGCGACTCTTCCATTAATAAGGATGGCAACGTGCTAATCTCCGTTCTGGTATCAGTGATACCTCCACCAAAAATAAAATTACCATTAGCCAGAAAACCGATTGTATTTTTATCATTCAGATAATAATCGATTCCAACCTGACTGGACATCTTCTGACGTTTGTCAACATCCTTGGTATGGCTATTATAAGCTTTACCATTTTGTTGCCTGTTTGTACCATACAGGTAATGATAATTACCCAATGTATGACTATAGTTCGCGAATATATTTAATTTATCCACCCGATAATTAAGCATCGCGTTCTGAAGTTGTTTTGCACTGATACCATAGGCAACAGCAGAGCTGACATTACCATTTAACCCTCTTACCTGATTTTTCTTTGTATTGATATTGATGATTCCTGCAGCTCCAGTTGCCTCATACTTTGCCGTTGGACTATTGATAATTTCAATAGATTTGAGGTTGTTGGAAGATAGAGATTTTAAAAGATCTGTCAGTTCTTTTCCTGAAAGAAACGTCTGTCGACCATCCAATAAAATCTGTACACCACTTTTTCCATTGAGTGTAATATCGCTTTCATTTTCCACAAATACTCCGGGAGCTCTTTTCAGTGCTTCCAAAACAGAAACATCCTGTCCACTCAGTGTATTTTCGACATTATAAATAAGTGTTCCACTTTCAACCTGAACCGTTTTTTCCTACCTTCAACAGTGGCTTCCTCCAGGATATTCTCCAATGGCAGAAGCTTTAAAGTTCCTAAATTAACATCAATTAATTCAAAAATTGCAGATTGATAATCTTTGTCGCCAACATGGCTCACTTTAACAAAATATTTCCCCTTTACTCCAAATCTTAAATTAAATTGTCCGACACTATCAGTCGAGGTGCTTAAAATGAGCTTATCGTTCCGGTCATGTAAGCTTACCGTCGCTAACGGTATTGGTGACATATTACGATCGACCACTTTTCCAGTAATGTATTTATCATTAACCTGTGAGTAGAGCGTTATACCAGTTAAAATAAGTATTCCTATTAATACAATTCTTAAAAATTGAGGTGATACCATTGGTTTATTCAGTGATTATAACTTACAGCAAGAGTAACAATTTAAATCAAAATACGCAATAAAATGCATATAATTTCAAAAAAAACTTGTATTTCAATAATAAAAACATCTACCTACACCATAATAATGCAAGAAAATGCAATTCACATTTCTTTCATTTAAGAATGAAAAATCCTAGTTGGATTTCTATGAGTCCATTAAATTTAAAATAAATAAGGTCAATAAACGATCGTTTATTGACCCTTGATAACTTCATTTTTCAGAATTATCCATAGTCAACTCACACGAAAGAGAATAGATTAGAAAATGAAACTGCTACATTCCTCTTAGTTCACTTCTATTAACTTCAGCGCCATAATCAATTCTCGATTTAGAAAGACAATCTGGGAAATTTGTCCTTATATAACTCATCATCTCTTCTCTTACATAGCAGCGAAGATCAAAAGCCTGTCCCGAGTTTCGGCAACTCATTAAGCAACGAATCTCCATCGTTCGCTCTTTCAGATCAGTGACCTGCAGGACATTGACCTTACCGTCCCACAAAGGATGATGCATAAGCAATGATCCTAATTTTTCTCGTAATTGTTGGACAGGAATCGCGAAATCAACATAAATAAAAACAGTTCCTAAAATCTCTGCCGTAGTTCTCGTCCAATTCTGAAAAGGTTTTTCGATGAAATAGGTAATCGGCAGCACCAGACGGCGCTTATCCCAGATATTAACCACGACATAAGTCAGATTGATTTCTTCGACCTTACCCCACTCGCCCTCAACGATCAGCACATCATCCATCCGAATGGGCTGTGTAAAAGCAATCTGAAAACCTGCTAATAAATTTCCAAGAGATTTCTGAGCGGCAAAACCAATGATTATACCACCAACTCCGACACCCGTCAGCAGTCCAGCACCTATCTTCTGCATACTTTCGAAGCTTAGCAAAATAATGGCAAAAGACACAACGATGATAATAGTAATGAAGACCTTTCGAATAAAAACAATCTGTGTCCTAATTTTTCTTTCACGCAGGTTATTCTCTTTATTGATATCAAAACGATGATATAAATAATCTTCAAAAACTTTTATGGCCTGAATCAGAACAACAGCAAAAAAGCTGATCAGTAAGATTTCATTTATTTTACCGACAATATGCAATGTGGCGGTATTGAAACGCGTAAAAGGTAACAAACTGTTAAAAACGACCAAGGGAATAAAAAGACTCAAAATCTTATTAAATCGCCGTATAAAAGACCGAAAGAGGGAATAAGATGACTGTGCAATCGCCTGATAACGCAAAATCGGGATAAATAAAATCTTAATGAGGATCCCGAGTGCAAAAGAAAACAGTATAAATGCAGTATTCCATATCCAAGCCGGAAATTTTTGTGAAAGTTTAATTAATTCTTCGTTCATCATTATTTTTCTTTTTTTATGCTACCATTATTATGTACTATAAGTATAACGGTATGCTTGGCCTAACGTTTGTTTTATTTTAAAAAAGGAACAAAACCAACTGATTTAGAGATCGCAACGAATATATTCAATTCACCGAAAAGCATTAACCGACAATAATAAATAAGCCGATTACTTAAATCGGCTTATCTACTATTGAAGAAAATACAGTTCTCACTTATTATTGACATATCGTGTAATAAGATTTGTCACCTTACTACAAGACCATACGTCTTGTTGCCATATACATAAGAAATAATAAGTATAGCAAGTATAACAAGTGGCAACAGCATAAATCCAATATTTTTATCGACCATTGCATGGCTAATAAAAGCAAAAATTAGGTTAAATGTTAATCCGGCATAGGCCCACTCTTTCAATTTACTTGGAATTTTAGGATAAGAAATGGCTATTACTCCGAGCACTTTGCAGATAATAAGTGCATAAGCGAAGTAGTCTGGATATCCTAACGGTTTAGTTCCAGCATTAACATACTGTGGCGCAAATAAAAGCGTACCAAGAGGCATGATACCTTCCCAGATAATAAGGATCGCTGTAGCTATCCAAAAGATTAATTTATTCTTTTTCATGTTTTTGAAGATTTATGAATTATTTATATTGCAAAATTGTTTATATTGATATGACAAAGATGCAAGGGTTTGCTTAAATTAACAGATTACAAAAACGACATTATAAGGGGTGAGTTGCGACAGTGGGAACAACGAATTTACAAAACCAAAAAATTCTTTTCTACGATTTGCTTCATTTTAAATGACAGGTATAATGATTAAATTAAATCACATGAATAAAACAACCCTTTTCACTTCAGTTTTAACCACGATGATCCTTTTCATATCCAGTTTAACTTCCTGCGACGGAATTATAGAGCGCAACAACGACCCCTTAGATGCGGCATATGCTAATTTTGAAGAAATTAACGAAAAGTATCATTCCGATATTTTCGAAGTGAAACTGTTCTGTGAAACTGAAGTCACTCGTTCCAGTTCACCTAATCCCATTCGCATCTTTCCATCTGTGAATGACCAACTGATCGTATCCTGCGATGCAGAAAAAAATGATGAGACCCAAGGTGATATGCTTTATTATAAAATAAATAGTAAAGGAATTACAGAAGATACATTACACTTGTCCCAAAATAAATATTGGCCAGAATTTATTGATGATTTCATCATTTTCACCAATGACGAAAAAGCCTATTACACCACTTGGCCACAAGATGGCGATACCACCACACATGCTTTTAAAGTTTTAAATGAAGATTTGAGTTGGACTGGAGAAAAAATAAATCAAAAAATTGCAAGCGCGAAAAAAGATGGCAAATATTGGTTTTTAAAAAATGTAACTAGAAATGATCATTATTACATGCAGTTTTTCTTTTACCAGAATGAACAATGGCAGATACTATGGCAAGAAATACCAGCATACAGAAGCATTGATAGCAGTGAAGATGCCGGCCGTTACCGTGACGATGTTTTTTGGACCGGCGAGCAAGATCCTTATTTACCCGAAAACGTTACTTTTTTACATTTTCACCCTGAGGAAAAATTAAAATACAGCCACAATATCGGTGGTGGAAGTCCAGGATATAGTGTTAAAAACTGGCGCGGGAAAGCTTTCTTTAAAACAAAGATTGGAGATCGTGATTTTAATTTTTTTGAGCCCCATATCGCTGTAGAGAAAGAAAGATTTGACGATTACAAAAATCGATTCTATACGGTGTTAGAAGCAAATTATTCAGCACTACATTTTAAACCAACATTTTATATTTCACCCCATGGGTTCGCATTCTATTCTTCCAATAGTCAGAGTATGTATTTAATACGAAAGAAATAAACAATACTAATTATTGAAATTAAATAAGGATGAGCACATAATTGGAAAGTTTAAACATGATCTGGTCTCCTATTGACAAAAGTGATACCTATCAATAAGACTATATTGATTATAAGGGAAGTAAATTAATGCCTAAAGCGCCAACAGTTATCCAAAGTCATCCAGTTGTTTTTCCATGTGACTAAACTGGTATTCCTGTCGTTTTATTAACTGTAAAAAATGAAAATAACCTATTAAAAACCCAACTTATTGACCAAATCTTTACAAAAGTCAGTAAGCTGAGCTATCTAGAAAAGGTACTTTTGTATATGTGTAAAAATATACGATTAACTTTACTAGTGCTTCTATTAATACTTTTAGTACCTACTGAGAAGGTTTTTTCCCAAATTGGAGCAGGAATAAAATTAGGTGGAAATTTATCTCATGCAGATGGACTATCATTCCGTTCAGCAAATCGGATAGGTTTTCAAGTCGGAGGCATACTAAGTTATCATTTTAGACCTAACATGGCTATCCAAGTAGAGCCCACGTATAATGTAACACGTGTCAGAACAAATGCTGAAACTGTGGATCAGGTTAACGGTATTGCAAAAGGAAACAAGGCCCTCCAGTTCTTTGATTTCCCTGTATTATTTAAGTTAGACCTGACATCAAATTTTGCATTATTAGGTGGCCTCGAATTCAATAAACTATTGAATGAAGATAAATATCTACTGAATAATGGAGAAGAGGCATTTAATAGAGGCTTCCGAATGGGTTACACTTTTGGATTAGAATTGGGAAAATTGTATTTCCGATATCGAAGTGTAGAAAGAAAAACCGGTGTATACCACAACTGGAATACGAGTATTTCGCAATATCAAATAGGCGTTAAATGGAACCTTTTCTAGAAGCTATAAAAAGAAGTGTCTAAATTCTCGGTTAAAGTTCATCTAAATGTGATTGTTTTCAATCGGATGTAAAATAAATTTGTTTATTTTTCCATTCAGGATAAGGATACTTAACAGATTTAAATTTTAAACTTAATAAACCAATTCAAACTTTTATAATAATGCTATCTAAATTATTTCTTCTTCAGAGTTGCATGATCTTCCTGTTCATATTTAGTGTTCCTTTAAAAGCACAGACACAGCAGACATTTACAGGTTGGAGTGCCGCATTTTTCACTTACAAAATAAATCCCATGTTCAGCATACATTTTGATGGACAAGCTCGAAGTACAGATCAACTCAAAGACATACAATCCTTTATTATCCGACCGGGATTGAATTATCATATCAAGAACAATATGATTGCCACTTTAGGGTATGCCTACATCGGGAACCAAAGAAATATTAGCGCTATCCATGGCTGGGTACCAGAACACCGCATATGGGAGCAATTTATTATAAACCAAAAATTTACCGTTCTAAATCGACCTTTCACACTGCAGCACCGTTTTAGATTAGAACAGCGCTTTATGGGCCAACCTACTGTTGAGCAAAACGAGCTGGTTACGGACCGTGACGATTTTGCCCAAAGACTGCGCTATTTCACCCGTGCCATTGTCCCTGTTTCCGAAACCACTAGTTTTACTGATGGTGCTTTCATTGCACTGCAAAATGAAATTTTTGCACATATTCAAAATGCCCCCAATGGTAAGTTATTTGACCAAAACAGAGCTTACCTAGCATTAGGATGGCGGGTAAATCCAAAATTTGATATAGAAGCAGGTTACATGAATCAATATAGCCTAGGCAGAAATAATAAGACTGTAAATAATATCATACAGGTCGCAGCTTATCTCAGATTATAAACGATAGTGCTCTTTGATTTAAAAAGGTAGCATATGATGCTCCATTTATATCATTCACGGATTATTCGCGTTAATTAACGCGTTTTTTTGCAAAAGGATTAAACGATAAACCAGCATTAAAATAAAAAGATGGATCCGTAGATGCTTCATAAATAAAATCATTCTGAGATTTGTTTTTCTCTGATATTCGAGATCTTAACGAATTTCTCATCCCGGTTTTGACCATAGCTATAAAAGAACGGCCCAGATTGTGTTCATAAAGCAGCCCTGAATTCAAATTCATCTGATTGAAGATCTGGACGCTCGATAATCCAGCAAAATCATAGATATAGAAGGTGTTATTATCAAGCTCCGATCCAAAAGATGCACGTCCATTACCCAAAATAGTTTTACGAAGATAAACGGCTTTCGGCAACACGACATCGACCACCCAGCCCTGTTGATACTGTCTCTTATATGTAAAAGTAGGTATCACAGGTACAAGCACTTGGTCCAATAAACCGACCACACCTAAGGTCATCTGCACCTCACGGGTAGCTTTTAGAACCAAGTTTCCCATCAGCATACCACGAACACGTTCAAAGCCTTTCTCACTTCCATCAGTCATCAAACTCGCGCTATAAATAGCCATTTTCCCAAATAATCTTGAGTAGTAAGTAAAATTTAATGATTCATGGTGATAGTGATAATCTTGCTTCTCCTGATATATTTGCCGTGTACTCAAATCAGGTTGCAGCAGCTCTACAGAAAGATGCCGATAACCCACAAGCGTTCCTAAAGTCCAATTTTTTCTCTTCATCAAGTTGACATTCATACTGGCATTCGCTTGATGCATATTTTGAACCTCTCCCTTAGGAAGTGGATTCTTTAAATACTTTGAAGCATATTTAAACCCACCAACAATTTCGTACTCCAGATTCAGTACGCGGATCGCCGGAAATTTATCCGCAATAATAGCACGGACTTTGTCTGGGATACTGTCTTTTGTCTGGGCTTTGGTAACAAAAGTGTAAATGCCTATTCCAAATATGAGCAAAATCTTTTTTAACATATAACAATGGATAAATGGTTGATAAAACGGTACAAGAATATCCTAAATGTGGATATGAAAAATACATTTTAGACGAAACACCCTTTATTTTATACAAAAGATCCTTTCTTAGAATAATATAGAACGCACACCATACTACTTTCAATTACTTTGGTATAAAAAAAGCACTCTTGGTATAAAAGAAATTAGAGTAGGCTCAAAAAAAATTACTTTTGTTCCTATACAGTAACATTATTACTAAGAACTGATGCAAGATTTTAAAAATGGAATAATCATACGTTACTTGACCGAAAAAAAATATAGGGTCCTCCGCCACAGCGTATTTGTAGTGGGGCTCCTTTTGCTTTTTTTCAATTCAGACATGAAGACAGAGCTATCTGATCCATATAAAACCTATCTACATTTATCAGTATGGATCGTTTTTGTATGTATGTTCTACATCAACATGTATCTGCTGATACCACGTTTTTTTTCAAGGGAAGGTATGAGATCTATATAATATTATTAATCTTATTGGTTATTGGAAGTTTACTGATCGTCATGTATGTTTCCAATTATATGCATGTTATAACGGCTGCAAATTTAAAAGTTGATAAGCGGCAAAACATGAATTTTTTCAACGGGATCTTAGTCAGTATTCCCATTATTTTGACAACCACAACACTGAAACTTTTTAATCGTTGGATCAAAGACAATAAGAGAATATCTGAACTCAAAAACCTGGCCCTAACATCTGAGTTAACTTCCCTAAGAAACCAGATACAGCCACACTTTTTGTTTAATATGTTGAATAATGTCAAAGCACTGATACGGAAAGATCCTGAAATGGCAACGGAAGTCATTATCAAACTATCGGATTTTTTAAGATACCAGCTTTACGAAAATGATAACGATAAAACACTTTTAACTGGAGAAATAAACTTTATAACCAATTTTCTAAAATTGGAAGAAATAAGAAGAGATCATTTGAAAACGACCATACAATGCGAAGCTGAACTCGTTAAAAAAATATTTTCTTACCTCCGCATATTTTTACGGCCTTTATCGAAAATGCTATAAAATACAGTTTAAGTGCGACAGAAGGAACGTCCTTTATTCATATTTCCTTTATGGCAAGTGATGGGCAGCTTCACTTTGAATGCCGCAATTCCAAAGATCCAAAACTAGCCCTCAATCCTAACAAAAAATATAGCGGGCTGGGCCTCACCAATACTAAACGTAGGTTAGAATTGTTATATCAAGATGATTATCAGTTAAATATTACTGTTCAAGAAACGGAATATAGCGTAAAATTAACGATCCCAATATGAAGTGTATTATAGTTGATGATGAACCTCTCGCTCGTGAAGAAATGAGCAATCTGGTACAAGAAATTTCAGCCCTTGAGATTGTAGGGGAATTTTCCAGCGCTATTGGGGCAATGGAATTTTTAAAAAATAATGCTGTTGATCTGCTATTTCTGGATATTGAAATGCCGACCATCAATGGTCTTGATTTTGCACAGTCATTGCCTACAGATAAATTAGTGATTTTAACGACAGCATATAGTCAGTATGCATTGCAGGGGTATGAACTTGACGCAATTGACTATCTCTTAAAACCGATCAAAAAGGAGCGACTAGCAAAAGCGATAACGAAAGCAATCGCTTACCAAAAACTGTTGACATTTCATGAACAGAAAAACACATTTGAAGCCAGCAATGACAATTCTATACTGATAAAATCAGATCGAAAATATTATAAAATCACCTTTGATGAAATCAAATTCATTGAAGCCCTAAAAGATTATGTCGTGATCTATACTCGCAACAACAAACTGATCACAGCCATGAACTTAAAAACAATCCATCAAAAACTGAACTCCGAACTCTTTATCCGGGTAAGTAAATCTTACCTGATCAATATGTCATTTATCGATTCTTTTGATAGTCATACCATTTACATAGACGACGCAGAGATACCAATAGGAGAAATCTATCGCAACGATTTTTTCCAAAAATATACAAGCGGTCTTTTATAAGAGTTCATTCGATTAGGCAACATCAAAGCGTTCCAATAAATCAACTCGAATATTATGGCTGTCCAACAAATTGGTTAACCGGTCAATAGAACAGTCAGCTGTTTCTACTCGAAAAATCGAATCTTCATCGTCAAGATCTACTGTAGGGGAAAACACTTCCGGCATATTCAATTGCAATAATTGCATCAAAAAATTTTGCTCTCTACTGTTTTTATTGAACTCTTAAAAATTAATACCTGCTTAACCATGTTCTTTGAATTAGTTTTAACCAAATTATTCTGACTCTATCAAACCGGAATAGAGCATTGTTAAACAAATCTACTCGATATGGACTTACCAGATTTGAATTTTATACCAAAAGGTTAGATTATTATACGAAAATAGTCATATCAGCAGAATAACCGCAATATACTCCAGTACCTGCTCCAGCTAGCTTTAAGAGTATTAGATTTAATACTGAGTATAAATATAATTTGACAAGCACCCCAATATCCGATATCAGCCTGAAATAAGATGGAAGCAGTTTTTGTTAGATACAATTAGTACCAGAAAAGCACTGCATAAATGACCACGCTTTCTTGTACTAATTGTATGCAGAAAATATTTAAATGTGATGATTTAGTTACCCCAGTTTTTATTGGCTTTATCACCCATAACAAATTCAAGTATCCCCCCTTTAAGAATATCCGCATGATCTAATTGTGCTGTATTCAAAGGTTGGCCATTCAATTTGGCCGACTGAATATATTTATTTTTTTCCGAAGCATTTTTTCCGATAATAACAAAAGACTTGCCATTGGGAAGTTGTATACTCGCTTTTGAGAAGAATGGAGAACCTATGCTATAAGAAGTAAGTCCAGGAGTTACCGGATAGAATCCCATCTGTGAAAAAACAACAAACGCTGACATACCCCCTCCGTCCTCATCTCCAGGTACTCCCATCAAGTCGTTTCTAAACCATTCTCCTACCAATTTGTGAATCCGTTTTTGTGTCATCCAAGGCTGTCCCGCATAGTTGTATAGATATGGAATATGGAGCGAAGGTTCATTGGCCATAGAGAATTGTCCTACATTTCCGGTATGGTCAGGAAGCTGCGCATAAAAATCAAATTTAGATCTGCCCAAAGGTTGCTGGAACATATCGTCTAAATATTGAATAAACAGTTCATTACCACCCATCAATTTGATAAGATCCGGAATATTATGCTGTACATCCCAGCGGTATATCCAGGCATTATTTTCGCCATAATATTCACGCGCCCCCTGTCCTCCTGAAAACACATAATCAAAAGGCATAATAAATTTTCCTTTATCGTCCTTTGGATGGAAAAATTTAGTTTGCTCATTGAATAGATTCCTATAGTTGAATGACTGTTTCATAAACAGTTCATAATCCGCTTTCATACCAAGCTCGTTGGCTAATTGAGCCAAACACCAAAGATCATAGGACGTGCCCAAAGTTACTGCTACAGGTTGTCTTTTTTCAAAACCATTAACCTCAGGTATTGTTTCTTTCTCATTAGGGTATAGTGCCGGTATATAGCCTTTTTCTTTAAAAAAATCATCCAATTTTCCGGCAGGTTTACCTGACCATGGTGCTAAAGTCTTTTCAGTTATAGCACCTTTCGCCGCCAGATAAGCTTTCTTAATATCGAAATTACGTATTCCTTTTCGGTAAGCATCTAGCAATGTGGCGACACCATGATTGGAATTCATTCGCCTGCTATCGCCAGTTATTTCAGGAAAAGTAGGCAACCAAGGTTCCTTCATTTGTTCGGACATCCGAACAAATGAATTCAAAATCAAGGCTTCATTATCCGAATCGAGCAATACCCGAAGCGATGATGCGCCTGTACGAGTCCCAGATCCAATCATCTGTAAAAATGCTTTCCCTTGATCATCATGTACTTTTCCGTCAAATGCACTGTAATAGCGATTATCCTCAGAAATATTAACAGGACGCTCATAAGTTCTATATAAAGAGGTATAAAACACTTTTTTATCCGATTCATTTTCACCTTCTACAGCAATTTTCCCTAAAGCCTCATTCCAGATCTTTCGTCCATTGGCGGCTAATTTCTCTTGGTTAAAATCCGTATCTCACGTTTCAGATTGGCTTTTGCCTGTGCAACGTCGATAAAAGAAATACCGTACTTCATCCGTAAGGCTGATCCAGATTGGTCAAATTGCAATACGATACAGGCATTTTTACCTGCAACTTCAGTACTTTTTTCCAATTTCGAGCCTTTCAAACCACTAACCGCTACTGGTTTTGATTCAGGCACAGCATAGATATAGACACGGGTACCGTTACCGATATCCTGGGAACCGGAAAGCCCCTGACCATCCCACTGCAATTTTCCTTCATGTGAATTGAACTGCAGATACTTGTTTGATTTGGTAGGAAAAGTAAAGGTGTACATACCCGACTGATGTGATACCGCATAATCGACTTTGATATCCTCCTGATCCAACTGTACCGAATAAGAATAGGGATTTATTTCTTCTTGATCATAACTGTACAGTTGCACAGGTTTCAGATCGGATGGTAATTTTATCATCGGACTCAAGTTAAAAGCCGATTTTCCACGGTGACTCGTAACAATAAGCGGAAGACCAAATAAGCGATCTGAAGTGAAGTCCGCTCGCTCAGGATAAACCCGCAACATACTATTTGGTAGATGAACGGTCGGGTAAGTCGGCACCAATAAATGACTGATGTTTCCCATATAAGGATTGACATAATCCACATACTCTTTGGGGCCTTGGGTCTGAGAAAAACCTTTTAGCATAAAAATCGAAAGAAAAGAACAGCAATATATTGTTCGTAATAATGTATTCGATTTATGTTTAATAATCTTTTTTAACATGGTAAACAATTAAGGAATCAACGGTTTAAGGAAAAATAACATTTAAGATCTTAAAGATAATTTATTTTGACAATATAGGGTCTATTTATAGCAGTATTATTTAGAAACTGTGATCTGTCCCGTTTGTTTTACTTTTTTAAACTGCCGTCCTTATATATTCCAGCTTATCCATAGCTATTCATCGTAACCAATTATTAAATTTGCTAACTTTCAGAGTATGGTACGGTCAATCAATATTCATCTTGTCCAGAAACATACCTACCATAGAATAGCTGTAACTTCCTCAATAAACACGCAAATGAGTTTAACATTTTCATGATTATTAAAAGAACCACTAGCGTTAAACATCATAATATATTCACTTCTATCGGGGAGCAAGAGTACATATTTAAATTCCTAACTTTAGATATAAAATCTATAAGCATACCATGTCGGAGTTATTCAGAAAACATTTAGAAAAATTCGTTACGATTGATGATGAGACGTTTCATGAAATATTGAAATATTTTCACACAAAACAGGTCGCCAAAAAAGAAAATTTACTGCAGGAAGGCCAAGTTTGCAAGCACCATTATTTTGTTGTTTATGGTTTACTCCGTAAATTCTTTATCAATGAAAAAGGTACCGAACAAACGACAGAATTTGCTATCGAAACCTGGTGGCTCACCGATAATATTGCATATGAGCATAAACAAACGACGTCCTGTTACATTCAAGCAGTAGAAAAAACGCAAGTGCTATATATAGATCAGGAAAGTCAAGAAAAACTTTTAGCTGCATTTCCGGTTATGGAACGCTATTTTCGATTTATCTATCAAAGAGCATATGCCGCCGCACAGTTGCGCGTACACTATCTTTTTTCATTATCTAAAGAGGAGTTTTATTTAAGTTTGGCGCATAAACACCCTGAATTTGTACAAAGAGTACCTCAATATCTTATTGCCTCTTTTCTTGGTTTTACGCCAGAATATTTAAGTGAAATCCGGAAGAAAAGTGTTTCTTAAACCAGTTTAACTTTTTAAAATTTTACAATACCCATTTTTGTACTGTTAACAATAAATATTAAAAAAAATAAAACTATGCAAAATCGTATTAATATCGGTTCGGTAGAACCCAATGCATTAAAGGCAATGATGGGCCTTGAAACGTATATCTCTCAAGCTCCGATTTCAAAATCGCTAAAAGAGCTTATTAAAATTCGTGCTTCTCAAATTAATGGATGTGCTTATTGCATCGATATGCACACCAAGGATGCGTTGAAAAACGGAGAAACAAACCAACGTATTTTTCTGCTAAGTGCATGGCATGAAACACATGATATTTTTACCAAAGAGGAAAAGGTAGTGCTAAAAATTACAGAAGAAGTAACACTAATCCATAAAAACGGATTAACTGACGAAACCTACGACAAAGCTTTAAAGTTCTTTTCCGATAATCAGATTGCTCAAATCATCATGCAGTTGTAGTGATTAATGCCTGGAATAGAATTGCAATCAGTGGCCATCTAAAAATCGAAGAAGCCCACGGATAAAGCTCTTTAAAAGAAACCGTATATTTTCTTATCTACGGTTTCTTTTCAACTCACTTACCTTCTCAACTACTAACATCTTAACTTGCTAACCTCTTAGCAAGTGACACAATAATCCAGCGACGTAGTAAATTGTTAAAACCTACTCACCACATAAGTTTCAAACATTTAAACAAGTATACAGTCTCCTTCGAAACACTTATTCACACATTTAAACACGTTTTCCACATTTTGTTAACAACACAGAAAGACAAAATGGAAATTTGCACTAAAACAAACTCAAAAAACCGCTTTCCACAGTTTTACTGACAATATGTGGAGAAAGTAATTAACATTGTTAGTTCAATAATGTTAATTAACAAAAATTCAATTTCTATCAACAAGATATGCACTTATGAACATAAAACGCAGATAAAAGACGAGATTCAAACTATTTACACCGAACACCAAACTTCAATTTATTGAGTTATCAACATGTTATCCACACATTAGCGATATCTAATTACTGAAAAATTTGAATTCGTCAAAAATATGCGCAAATAACACTAAAATCGAACATTGTGCATATTATGTGGAAAAAGTAATCCACACCTATTCAACATCCAATTTCATTCACATAAAAACAACTATTACTCACAATATGTGGATATCTTGGCATTTATCATTTACAATTAAAGGTTCTCAAAATTATTTATCACCTGTATCGTACAATTTTTCCACTTATATTAACATGTTATCCACATTTTATAAACATCCTTTATAAAACAAAAATAACGGTATTCAAAAAAATGAAAATTAGGGGTCAATTAACCATTTTGTGAACAGCATGTGGAAAAAGTAATTAACATTACTAAATAGTGTATTCTGCCCAGCTATAAGATGTATAAAATTTAAAAAAGAAATTTTCAACTAATAGCAACGTATACCCGATATAAGGTTAGTATAATCCAAAAATAAAATCGAATGCATTTTTTTTAAAGCATGATGATCGAGATAAAATAAGCAATCACTAAAAAAACAGGTCGGTAAAAAGAATTTATTGTGCTTATGGATCGGGGTCGACAATCGAAATTATCTCAAATAAAGGATAATTCTGATTGAATTACAATAATTTTTAAAAACATCAAGATTCATGTTGCCACATATAAACCGCCTTATTTGAACCTATAGACGCTTTTACGAGAATTTAAACGCTTTAAGCCAAAAAATATTAGCCATTGGTTAACTTTTGTACAGATAAAATACTTATATTGCATAGCTATATGATGAGGACCTAAGATATTTCAATGGCTAGAAAAACTTACCAAGGAGAAAAAAACAATAAAAGTAGAACGATGAATAAGCTGATTCAGGCTGTTGGAATTGTTCTAAAAAATAAAAGATATACCGGATTAACGGTCAGTAATATTACAGCCGAAGCTGGTGTAGATAGAAAACTCGTCTCTGTTTATTTTGGTTCCGTAAACAATCTCATTGAAACCTATATTAAAAGTAAAAACTATTGGGATACTATTAACGAAAGTGCGATAAACCTCTTAACTACTGCTCCTGAAACAAGTACACGCCTCATTCTTGAAAATCTATTATTGACTCAACTTGAACATTTCACGAACGACGAAGAAATGCAAAAAGTTGTGCTCTGGCAGATTAGTGAAAATGCAGAGCTCATGGCTCACCTAACAGCAAACAGAGAGGAAATTTACCCCTTGCTTTTTCCGAAAGCCGATCAGGAACTCAAAGATCAACATGTAGATCTAAGAGCGATTTCCAGTATCTTGATTGCCGGTATTTATTATCTTGTCCTGCATACCAAAACAACTAATAGCACATTTTGCGAAATAGACCTTACAACAGACCAAGGAATGGGAAGAATTAAAACGACACTTAAAAAAATTTTAGAAAATACCTATAATACAGTTAACAGCAAAGTGAAAATGTGAACAAATAGAAGAAAGATGTATCACTGACTTGACACACTTCCAAAGGATGAAAAGACACATAATAATCACTTAACGAAATAAAAGAAAGTGCTCGTCTTCGCAGTTACTAACTTCTTTATAACATTACGATGTGACCTACAACTTTAAGATTTCATTAATTTAGCAAATTCTTTTACAGTGGTAAATTTTAAAAAATAGGACGAATCATCAAAAATAATCAATAATTGTGCAATTTAACTTTTATAGTCCCATCACTGATATTTTCAAGCAGCATATATTTCTAAGGAACATATTAAAAATTTTTCGTCACCACTGGCATTTAATTTATTGAAATTTATGTCAATTACAGATGTCCTTATAATTTAATATTGCTGAAATGTGAGCCCGCAACATTGCAATTATTGCATTAAGAAGCCGGACCTCACATCGGAATTCGACATATGCAAATCGTTGATTTGGACAGAAAAAATGTAATTTCTATTTGCTGACTGTGTCTATATCGTTCTACTATTTGATAAAAAACATTAATTATTACAAAAAAGAGACAAAAAAGTGTATAAATGCAGAATCCCAATAGCGTTGTTAGGCACTACCGGAATTCTATATCAGAAATTTCTTAATGAGGTTGCTTGAACTTACTTCAATTTATGCTTCACACCTTCGAAAGTCATTTTTACGGGATTAATATGACCATTCGCATCAAATGTCATCACATCGATACAAGTTTCTCTTTCATTCGCGCCCGTTTTTCCCAATGGTCTGCGGTGATAAACGATATAATATTGATCTTTATTTGGAATTTTAATTACCGAATGATGTCCCGCCCCAGTTGCGATTGTAGGATCCTGTTCCAAAATGGTACCGATTCGTTTAAAGGGACCAAAAGGAGAATCCGCAATAGCGTAGGCTACCTTATAATTCGGAAGACCCCAACCTCCCTCAGACCACATAAAGTAGTATTTATTATTGCGAATAAACATAAACGGACCTTCTACATAATTTTCAGGAGTTACCTCCTTATAGATCGTTCCATCATCAAAAGGAACTAAACTTT